>JAJYVN010000011.1 GCA_021791995.1 Bacillota bacterium | reverse complement strand
GTAAGGTAGGAGTATGGATGCACGGTTATGGGCTGGCCAAGAGTTCGCTACGATCGACGTGGGTGACGCGCGCCTGGGGGCGCGGGTAGCGATGCTTGCCAGCCGCCTGGTCGAGCACCCGAACAGCTCATTGCCGAATGCGTATGGTGGGTGGGCCGAAACGAAGGCTGCTGATCGGCTGTGACAACGAACGGGTGACGCCCCATACCATCATCCGCGCCCACAGCGACGCGACGCAAGCGCGCATCACGGCCCTGGGCGAGGACCGCATACCGATCGCGCACGATCGGGCGGCGTTGAACGATACGACCCATCACGCCGCGGAGGGCACGGGAGCGATGGGTGCGTCCGGTCTGCGTGGTTTTTTCGTGCATTCGGCACAAGCGATCGCGATACACGGTGTACCACTTGGCCTCTTCGCTCCACAGGGGATGTTCCGCCCCATTCCAGATCCTGCACCGACCGAGGATGAAGAAGCGCCGACGCGCCATGCAACACGACGGCCCCCACCGAACGAACGGGAAAGCCGCCGTTGGATGGACGTACTCACCGCCCGCACCAGGACTCTACCACTCCATGAGCGTGCCATCTCCATGGCCAACCGGGAAGCGGATGTCTATGACTTCCTGGCAATGGGCATCAACCAGAAGCTCGATCTCTTGATCCGAGCGGTGCACGACCGGAGGCTCGACCAGGCGGGCAACCCTCAACTTCGTGAAACCGTGGAGGCCACCGCACCGCTGGGGTCCGTAACGGTTGATATTCCGCGATCCGCCGCTCGCGCGAGCTACCGCGCCACCTTCGAACTCCGTGCCTGCCGGGTTATGCTGTGCCCGCCATAAAATGCCGAACACCGAGGACCACCATCCTTGCCCCTCTGGGCGTTCCTGGCGCAACAGACCGGTGTCCCCCCTTCTGGGGAGAAACCCACCACGTGGTGGCTCTTGAGCACCGTCGCCGTACCTGAGCTCGCCACCGCCCGCCAACTCCTGATCTGACACACCTTCCGCTGGCGGGTGGAGCGTTTCCACTACACATGGAAAAGCGGTTGTCAGATCGAGAAACGGCGGCTGGAAACCGCCGATCGCATGGAACGTGCCGTTGCCTTCCATTCGGTGATTGCTTCCCGCTTGCAGTATCTAACGTATTTGGCCCGAACCGAACCTGGCCTCCCTGCATCCATCGCGCTCTCCCCGACCGAGGTGGAGGTTCTCGCCCGCAAATGCACCGGATCCCCTCCCACAGTTCCTCCCGAGCTGCACACCGCTCGGCGCTGGATCGCCTAATTGGGAGGCTTCTTGGCTCGACCCTGTGAGGGCGAGCCAAGAGTCAAAGTCTTGTGGCGCGGTTTGCGAGCACTCCACTTTTTCGCCGAAGGCTGGGAACTCGCTCACCTTCGATGAGCCCAATCCTCCTGGACCGATCCCACATCCCCAACGCCACCCGGCATACCTTCGGAGACGTTCGCTGTACCAACGTTGGTCAACGGCCACGACGCGGATGGTCGTCGCGCTGTCGCGCACCCTCTTGTCCGATCATCTCCCGAACGTCTACCTCTCATCGATCTGCCCCCGCGCTCTCAACAAGTATTTTCCCGGATACTCTTCCGGTTATGGGTAATGGTAAGGGTCTAGCCTGTTGTGTCCGTCGATTCTGGCCCTTGCCGGGGGAGATCAATCCAAAAAACGCTCCCCCGTCCTACCTCACTCCGCACCCCGATCTCTCCACCATGGACATGCACA
This sequence comes from Bacillota bacterium, assembly GCA_021791995.1. Taxonomy (GTDB): domain Bacteria; phylum Bacillota; class Sulfobacillia; order RBS10-35; family JAJYVN01; genus JAJYVN01. The sequence goes on along the minus strand of JAJYVN010000011.1, from coordinate 24,050 downwards.
ATCTCACGGGCCAATGCCAAGCCGAGACCAGTCCCCGCTGCAGGGCGGGATCGCGACCGGTCCACGGTATAGAAGCGATCAAACACGCGAGGTAGGTCCTCGGGTGCAATCCCTGATCCGGTGTCCTCCACCTCCATGTGGACCTGATGGTCTGTGCCCGAGGCCCGCAGCGTAATCCTGCCCCCGGGCGGCGTGAAGCGTTGCGCGTTGCCAACAAGGTTGCTCAGCACCTGAAACAACCGGTCCGGATCCACCCGCACCACCCCTGCGCTCGGATCACATGCGACCTCCATGCGCGTGGACTCGGAATGTGCCACTACAACGGCACGATCACGTGCCGCGTGCAAAAGCTCTGCCACTGCAACATCTTCCAGCCGGAGCGACATCTGCCGGGTTTCCAGCTTGGAGAGCTCAAACAGGTCATCGATCAGGCGCCGCAGACGCGCAACCTCACCCTGAATGACTGCATACGTGCGGTGGCGCTCGTCTTCGGGCACGAGTCCATCCGCAAGCGCCTGGACAAACCCCTGAATCGGAGTCAATGGCGTTCGGAGTTCATGGGAGACGCCCACCAGCAGCGCACGGCGATCATGCAACAGTTGCTCCAGACGCTCCGCCATCGAGTTAAACGAACGCGCCAGCACCGCCATCTCATCATGGCCACGAACGGGAACACGTCGGGAGAGGTTGCCCCGGCGAATCTCTTCGGTCGCGCGTACCATTTCACCCACCGGGCGCGCGAGGGAGGAGGCCAGAACGAGACTCAAGAGGATGGAGAGCACCATGGTGAGGAGTGCTGCCCGCCACAATAGGGCCCCTGGCACCCCTTCCGCTGCGCGCACCGCGTGCAGGGAACGCCCCACCACCACCGCCCCGACCAACGTATGCCCATTGGAGATGGGGGCACCGGCGAGCACCGTCGCCTGCCGGAATGGTTCGCTGACCACACTCTGCCGAACGTGCCCTGTGAGCAAAACCTCGTCCACAAGCTCCCGCAGCGCAACGGCACCCACTCGCCCGGCACCTCGTGACGTGTAGATCAGGCGTCCATTGGCGCGAGCGACCAAGATCGTGGCCCCGCTCTCCCGCAACTTCGTCGTGGCCGGCAGCGCAGAAATCGCCGATGCCTGGACCTTCGAGCCAGGGGCCACGCCGTACTCCGGCTGCGCAAGGGCCGCGGCAAGGCTGCCCGCCATCTGCTGCAAAGAGATGCGCGCATCGTTGACGGCGGAACGCTGCAAAAGCCGCGAACCAAGCAGTGTGGTGGCAACAATTACCAGAAGACCGAGCAGCATAAACGCAATAAAGAGCTTGGCTCGGAGGGACCAACGCACGCGCCACGGCCAACGGTTGGTCATGGGCTCCCCTACCTCGCCACGTCGTCGAATCGATACCCGACGCCCCACACCGTACGAAGGTAACGTGGCCGCTCCGGCTCGGGCTCGATCTTGTCACGCAATCGATGAATGTGGACGTCGACGGTCCGGGGTTCGATGAACTCCTGGCGACCCCAGATGGCTTCCAGCAACTCATCGCGGCTGAACACCCTGCGCGGGTTACTCCCCAACAGCCACAGCAACTCGAACTCCTTCGCGGGGCACGGTACCGCGTGCCCGCGGACCACCAGCTCCCGGGCCCGATGGTCCATACGGAAGTCAGGAAATTCGATCGTGCCGGCCTCCTCCAAAAGCCCCCTGCCACGACGAAGCAGAGCTCGGGCTCGAGCCACCAACTCTCGTGGGGTGAATGGCTTTTTGACGTAGTCGTCCGCACCTAGCTCCAGTCCCAGTACGACGTCCGTCTCATCGTCTCGCGCGGTGAGCATCAGGATCGGCACATGCGACATCGCTCGAATACCCTGGCAGACCTGCCAACCGTCCAGTTCGGGCAGAAGAACATCGAGGACAATCAAATCGTAGGAAGTCTGCAGCGCTCGATGCAGACCGGATCTCCCGTCCGTCTCCACATCCACCGCAAAGCCAGCGTCGGCAAAATAGAGGGAGACAAGCTCCCGGATCGGCGCCTCGTCATCAATGAGGAGAATACGTTGCTTCATGCTCGCTTCGCGACGTGAAACCATGCGGCAATCGCAATTCCCTTCCTTCGACGCAAATCTCGGATTCGGGGCGCCATGATCCTACACCTCGAACCGTCCGCCAGGACGCTATCGGCATCGCCCCGATTGGGTCGTCCTTCACCCACGATGCGGATATTCTTCCCCTAGAACGCACGGTCCTGCGCGTCCCCTGGTGTATGATGCTCGGAGGTGCGGCAAAGGAGCAGTGTGCATTGGTGCGGGTGGCCTTCCAGGGCGAGCCAGGGGCATTCAGCGAACAGGCGATCCAGACCTTCTTCCACCATCGGGAGGCGACCGCAGTCCCGCACCGTACGTTGCGGGACGTATTCACTGCCGTGCAAAGCGGTGATGTCCCCTACGGTGTTATCCCGGTCGAAAACTCAACGGCTGGCACCATCCGGGAGAGCTACGATCTCCTCTTCGAACACTCACTATGGATCTGCGGTCAAGTCGCGGTTCATGTCAATCACTGCCTTCTGGGCCTACCGGGCGACAAGATCGAGGCGATTCGTCGGGTCTATTCGCATCCCCAAGCCCTGGCCCAATGTGAGACCTTTTTGCGAACCCTGGATGCAGAAGCCATCGCAGTCTATGACACGGCCGGCAGTGCGGCCAACCTGGTCCGCGAACCCGAGTCCGGCGCGGCAGCCATCGCCTCAGAGGCAGCGGCAAAACTGTATGGATTGGAAGTCCTGGCACGCAACATCCAGGACAGCCCCGACAACACGACCGCCTTTTACGTGCTGACCCGCGAGGCGTCACCACCCGCGCCCGCGCCGGGGGAGAATCGAACCGTGATTGTTCTGGCCTTGGCTGATGATGACCATCCGGGATCGCTCTTCTGGTGCCTCGGCACACTCGCCTTCTGGCGTGTCAATCTCCTGCGGATCGAGTCACGACCGAGCGGGCGCAGGCCATGGCACTACCTCTTTTACCTCGAACTCCAAGGCCACGTGGGGGACGAGGCCTGCCGGGCAGCGCTCACCGAACTGGAGGGGCGGACTGCCCTGCTGCGGGTCCTTGGATCCTTCCCCGCTACTCACGCAACCTGACTACCCTTTTCACGAACGGAGTCCTCCGGACCCGACGGGGCTGGCGGCGGGGTTGGGGACTTGGAGGCCCGCTCCGGTTGCAAGAACACCAGGAGCTTGTCGCGCACGGTACTGGGGTTATCGCCCGCCTGAATCGACAGAATACCCTCAAGGTAGACGTCGAGCACCGCCCTCTCCTCCGCCGCAACGTTGTGCAATCGACTCGCCAGCGGTAACCAGAAGACGTTTGCGGTGCAAATCCCGTAAAACGTGGCGAGAAACGCGGTCGCGATGGACGGACCGAGTGACGCCACGTTGGAGAGATTGGCCAAAACGTGGACGAGTCCCATGACGGTGCCGATGATGCCCATGGTCGGAGCGTATCCGCCCGCCGTCTCGAACACCTGGGCCCGCTCACGGCCCGCCCGCGCTCGTAGGGATCCCTCAATGCGGAGCACACTGCGGACCGCCTCGGCGTCGGCACCGTCAATCACCATCTGCAGTCCGCGTCGCAGAAAGGTACTATCTAGCTTCTGGACCTCGTCCTCTAAAGCAAACAGCCCGTCGCGCCGCGTCTTCTGCGCAAACGCGACCATCCGCTCAATCTCCCCCGGGAGGTCAATCTTCTGAGAGCGAAAGGCCGTGACGATGCTACTCGGCAGTGCCATCAGATTGGACCACCGGGTGCTGACCGCAGTCGCCCCGAGGGTCCCCCCGATGATGAGAATGCCGGCCGCAGGGTTGAGCAATGCCAAGAGATTTGACCCGTCGATCAGGTTGGAGGAGATGATGGCTGCCAGGGCAAGGCCCAGTCCGAGCAACACGCCCATCTCCATCCGTGAACGCTGCACCCCCACCAACTCCCTCTGCGCGCACGAGGAAGGAGAGTGACTCCACCCCACTATTCGTATCGTGACAAACCGGGTGATTGTTTAGGGCTCATGCGTCCGCCGTTTCGTAACTCACTTGGGCACCACCGGAACGGAGGCGGACTTGGCGCAGACTTCCTCCCCCCTCCACACCGAGAAGGGAGTCTGCGAGGGCCGCTCGGACCCGGTCGAGCACCGCACGCTCGTCGCGCACCAATGCCAACACCGTTGAACCAGCGCCACTCAAAAACGCGCCCAGGGCTCCCGCCTGTCGAGCACGCACAATACACTCCCCCAGCCCAGGAACCATCGGCAGGCGGTACGGCTGATGCAGACAGTCTAGCGTCGCGTCAGCCAGCACATCCAAACGACCGAGCGAAAGTGCGGCGACCAAGAGGGCGCACCGTTGCACATTTGCCACGGCATCACGAAAGGCAACGCGACCGGGGAGTGCGGCCCGAGCGACGGATGTCGGTAATGAGACATTCGGAATAGCAAGAAGCGCAAATACTTTTGAGGGCGGATCCAGGCGCAAGGCCCACGTCGTCCGTGCAGAACCAGTCCGGGGCGCACAGACGCACACACCGCCCAGCACCGCAGGCGCCACGTTATCGGCATGCCCCTCGATCCGGGCAGCGACCTCTACAATCTCCTCGTTTCCGAGCGACAACCCACAGAGCGCGTTGGCCGCCATCGCACCCCCCACCACAGCGGCCGCGCTACTGCCCAGTCCACGTCCCACTGGGAGCTCGACGCTAAGCTCCACCTCCAGGCCAACCGATGCAACACCCAAGGCCGCCAGAACTGCACGAGCCCCTCGCACCGCCAGATTGGTCTCATCCCGTGGCACCTGGTCCGCCGCCGTCCCCGTGACCTGGACCCGTACACCCTCCGGACGCAACCGCAAACGCACCACTTCACACCAATCGAGGGCAAGTCCGAGCGCGTCGAACCCCGGACCGAGGTTGGCAGACGTAGCAGGAACAACCACACGGACCCAACGCCCAAATTCCACCCGCAGCGCCCCCTACCCCTGCAGCGCTGGTGGCAGGGCGCGGAGCAGATCCTCTGCGGTCGGATCAGCCTCCACGGGCGAATCCGCCACAGCCAGCGCTCGCTCCGGATCCTTGAGGCCTGTCCCGGTCAAAACACAGACGCAGCTCTCCCCTGGCGCGATCCATCCAGTCCGCTGCGCCTCCCAAAACCCGGCCAGGGAAGCGGCCGACGCCGGCTCACAGAAAACGCCCTCCCGCACAGAGAGAAAACGATAGGCCTCCAAGATCTGCTCGTCCGATACCGCCAGGAAATGCCCCTTCGACTCCACCACACTGGATTTGGCCAAATCCGCGCTGGCGGGGTGCCCAATCCGAATCGCCGAGGCAATCGTCTTGGGTTGGTCGATCCAACGCCCTTCCACCAAGGGCGCGGCCCCAGCCGCCTGAACACCCAGAAGACGTGGCCGCCGCAGCGCACGTCCTTGCGTATAATAGGCACAAAAACCCATCCAGTAGGCGGAGATGTTCCCGGCGTTGCCCACGGGAATGCACAGCCAGTCCGGGGCATCACCGAGTTGCTCGACCACCTCAAAGGCCCCCGTCTTCTGCCCCTCCAGCCGTAAAGGGTTGACCGAATTCACCAGGGCAGCATCCGGCCGACGGGTCACAAGATCACGTACTGCGGCCAACGCCTGATCAAAATTTCCGCGCACCATCACCACCCGCGCACCAGCAGCGACGGCCTGCGCCAGCTTGCCCCGCGCGACCGCCCCCTCACCGGCTGGCACCACAACCAGCGCCGGCATTCCCGCCCGTGCGGCAAAGGCAGCCGCCGAGGCCGAGGTGTTTCCGGTCGATGCGCAGACCAAGAACCGCGCCCCCTGCGCCACCGCCGCCGTCACAGCCACCGTCATGCCTCGATCCTTGAACGACCCGGTGGGGTTCGAACCCTCGACCTTCAGATACAACGGATTGTCCCCGCCCGCCCGCAACGCGGGGCAGAGCGGCGTATTGCCCTCCAAGAGCGTAATCGCCGGCACATCCGGAGGGAGAGGCAACTGGTCACGATACTCCGCAACGATCCCACGCCAGGGATGCGCCCGCATCATGTCTTGCTCCATTTTCACGACGAGTGGTGGGCCTCCAAAGGCAAATTCTTCTGTTCTTTGACCGTGTCTGGGTCGAAGTACACCATCTTCTGGAGGAAGATCTCGAACTGTTCGGCCGCTTCACGTCGCTGAAGCTTGTCAATATAGAAGACCTGTCTCGGCCTGAATGTCGTGAGGAGCTTCCCCCCGCGGAAGAGTCCGATCGTGGGCAGTCGGTCAAAGCTATAGCTATCGTAGGCCCGCCGAGCAGCCTGCCAGCGAGCGATGCGCTCACGGAACTCCTCGGCACTCGCCTTATACAGCCGCACGCGACCCCGGTGCCGTTCCACCACTGGTGCCAAAGCTTGTTCGAGTTCGTCCTCCGGACCAACCGTGAAGAGCACAAAGATCGACTGCTCCGCCGCTGCCCCGCCCACAACCTCGTCAAATTGCGTATTCGCGATAGTCTGCACAGACAACCGCTTCTGAGCCACTCCCATCCCCCCACCCAGGGCGGCATCCGCCACCGGCCCCATATCTCCATCATAGCAGGAAGGGGCCCTGTGAGCGCGGGCTATGCCTGCGCCGCATTTCCCTTTGGTTTGGGTGAAATGGCCAAGGCCAGGCAGTCCTTCCTGCGCTCAATGACGAGCTCCTGGCCCTCAGGAAAGTTGGCCCCCAAATACACGCGCCGTGCGCCCTCCGGAAGCGCGAACGCAGCGAAGGACCGGCCAAGCAGCAGGATATCCTCACCGGATGTGCCAACGACATGGCGCACACCGTCGGCATCCCAGAGTTCGAGTACTCCCTCGAGCCATCGCAAGCGACGAATATCCGGAAATACGGCGAGTCCTTGATCTTCCACCACCGTTTGCATCACACGGCGCCTCCCGTTTCAACCGCACGGTTCGACAACAGAAGACAAGGGTCCTGCGGAGGCATCGATGGCGGATGGCTCCACCCGCTGGTGGGGCATGCTAGGGACAGAAACTGATCAAGCGGAGGTGGCTCGGCTGTGTCGCTCGTGCAGTGGCATCCATTCAACGAGCTTTCCGACATGCAGCGTTCCGTGAATCACTTCTTCGACGGGTGGAATGACGCCAATTCGCGGCAAGGATGGTTCGCATTTCCTGTTGACATCCAGGAGAGCCCCGACGCCATCATCGTGCGTGCCGAACTTCCCGGTGTGCAGCGAGAGGACATTGATCTGCGTCTCTCGGGAGGACACCTGACGATCCGTGCCACACGCGCCGCTGACGGCACGCTCGATCCCTCCGTTCGCTCCCTCCGGACGGAGACACGCTCTGGTGACTTCCAACGAGGCTTCGATCTGGACATGCCCGTCGACGCTGAGCATGTGGAAGCACGCTACCAGGACGGAGTGTTGACGGTGCATCTTCCGAAGCAAGAATCTGTTCGCCCCAAGGCAATCCCGGTGCTCGCGGGCACCACAGGGGCAAAGTCGCATAACCGACGCCTTGGTGAGCCGGAGGCTCGATAGGCTGGGCCTGCCTACCGAGCGAACCGCCATCCCAGTTCGGTTGGCGCGGGCCCTAATCATCGCCCCGCGCCAACGCTCGTCCAACGCACGGCTTCCGCCGGATTCATCCCGTTCGAATGGTACACAGACCAAAGAGACGCGGTGCAAACCCCCGCCGTTCGGCACGGGGATAAGCCGATTCGCTAACTTCTCTCATTGTGTGTGATATGTATAATGCAAGGCATGGAGCGCAAGGCGTACAAGTACCGTTCCTACCCGACCGACGATCAGGCGCGTGGCCTGGCGCAGACCTTCGGCTACGTCCGGTACGTGTACAACGGGAGGCCGGCCCTGCGCACCGAGGCGTGGTTTGGGCACCACGAGCGCATCGACGATGCGGAAACGGATCGGCTCTTGGTGCGGGACCCGGAGACGTCCTGGCTGGCCGAAGTCTCCTGCGTTCCACTCCAACAGGACCTGCAGCACCGGAACGCGGCCTTCATCCATTTCTTCGCGGGTCGCGCCCAATGCCCACGTTTCCACCGCAAGCATGATCGACAGAGCGCCACATACCACATCGGTGGCTTCCCGTGGAAGGGCAGTAACCTCACGCTCGCCCAGATGAACGCGCCGCTCGACATCCGTTGGACGCGGCCCGTCGGTGCGGAACCAACCAGCGTCACGGTCAGAAAACACCAAGCCGGCTGTTCCTTCGTCTCCTTCTCGACCGAGGAGGACGTTGCTCGGTTGCCTGAGGTCAATGTGAACGTTGGCCTCGACCTCGGGTTACTGGATACCGTCGTTCGGAGCACCGGGGAGAAGGTGGGAAACGAACACTTTCTCCGCCGGGACGAGAAGCAGCTCGCTCGGGCGCAACGGAGTCCGGTCCGCAAGCAGACGCGCTCGCGCAACCGAACCAAGGCGCGGTGCAAGGTGGCCCGCATCGCCGACCGGCGACGAGATTTCACGCACAAACGCAGCACGCGCATCATCCGTGAAAACCAAGTGGTATGCGCGGAGGGTTGGAACGTGAAGGGGGTGCTCGCGCACCCGACATTGGCCAAGAACATTGCCGACGTGGGGTGGGGAGCGTTGCCGCGGCAACTAGAGTATACGGCGCGGTGGTACGGTCGCACCTTCGTTCCGATCCACCGCTTCTACCCCGTCCGCAAGCGGTGCCACACCTTCCGCCAAACCGTGGACCACCTCCCGCTTGCGGTGCGGTACTGGCCGTGCCCCATATGCGGCGCGGCCCTGGACCGGGACGTGAACGCTGCGCAAAATTCCAAGACACGGGACTCGCGAAACGGACCACCGGGCTGGCGGCGTCGGCCTGTGGAGGGGATGATCGACCCACTCGGAAACGGGTGGAGGGACCCCGACGAAGCACGAAGCCCCGATGAGCGATCACCGGGAATCCCCCCGGCTTAAGCCCGGGGGGAGGTCAAAGTGTTGCGCTTCTCGAGGCGGGAAGGGGAATCGTCCGTGCACATTCGTTGGTATGGTCAATCTGCGTTCCGATTGTCCGACGCGCATCACACCGTATTCATCGATCCGTTCGGTTCCATGGAGGCGGCAGCCAAGCACGGGATGCGCTTTGGTTACGCCCCGATCACCGGTGCCACAGCCGATCTGTTGCTCATCACGCACGAACACATGGATCACAATGGCGCAGAAGCCGTCGGCGGCTCACCCCAGATCATCCGTTCCACGGCCGGCAGCTTTGAGTCACCCCTCGGGTCAGTGGTGGCCATCGCATCCGAACACGATGACGCAGCGGGAACGCGCAGAGGTCCCAACACCATCTTCGTCTTCACACTCGATGGCAAACGGGTCTGTCACTTTGGTGACTTTGGACAAAGTACGTTGCGGCCCGAACAGCAGCGTGCCATTGGTGCGGTGGATCTGCTCTTCCTCCCGGTGGGCGGCGGACCGACGATCGGGGCAGAGGGAGCCATCGAGGTAGTGCGTCGGCTTGCGCCCAAAAGGGTTGTGCCGATGCACTATCGGACACCCGCCATCAGCTTCCTTGAGACGGCGGACGCGTTTTTGGCCTCATGCCCTGCTGTGGAATCCCTCCACCAATCGGAGTGGGACCTTCCGGGCGGGGATGCCGGCGGGCAGACCATTTTCGTCCCCGCGCCCCCACTCGGCTAATGGCGCGGGTGGCATGGCGGTCCACCAAGATCGCGATGGTGCGGAATGCGGCACCACGTGTTGCGCCTATTGCGTGTTTCGTACGGACAAAACGGTGTCGTGGAGAGGGAGACAGAGGCCTTGGGAAGCATTGTTCGACGCACTGCGCTACCCGGTCCCAAAACGCGCGCGATTCTGGAACGGAAGGAGGCCGTCGTGCCCAAAGCGCTCTCAGTGTATGTCCCAGCAGTAATTGATTGGGCAGAGGGGGCTCTAGTCCACGACGTCGACGGTAATGTCTTCATCGACCTCTCAGGCGGAATCGGCTGCCTGAGCGTGGGACATCGCAACGAAGCCGTGCGTCAAGCCATGGTCGAACAGGGCGATCACTTCACCCACACTGACTTCACCGTCATCCCCTATGAGCCGTACATCGCTCTGGCGGAACGACTGGCACAGCTCGCTCCGGGCCCGTCCCCCAAGAAGGTTGCCCTCTTCAATTCCGGAGCCGAGGCGGTGGAGAACGCTGTCAAGTTCGCGCGTGCGCACACCGGGCGGCAGGCCATCATCGCGTTCAGCGGAGCGTTCCACGGCCGGACCCTCTTGGCGATGACTTTGACGAGCAAGGTTTCCCCCTACAAGGCCGGCTTTGGTCCGTTCGCCCCTGAGGTCTACCGTGCCCCCTACGCCTACTGCTACCGCTGCCCGCTTGGGCTGCGGTATCCCGAATGCGGTGTGGCCTGTGCCGACGCGGTTGAGACCATGTTCACAACAACCGTCGCGGCAACGTCCGTGGCCGCAATGGTCATCGAACCAATCCAGGGTGAGGGTGGCTTCGTGGTTCCGCCCGCGGAATTCTTGCACCGCATGGAGGAGCTCTGCAGGGAGCACGGCATTGACTTCGTCGCGGACGAGGTGCAGACAGGCTACGGTCGAACCGGCCGTTTCTTTGCGTGCGAACACTTTAACCTGACCCCGGATCTGATCACCGTCGCCAAATCCATGGCGGCGGGGATGCCTCTGTCGGGGGTCATCGGCCGCACCGAGGTCATGGATGCTCCAGGGGACTCCTCGATCGGCGGCACTTATGTGGGCAATCCGCTCGCCTGCGCTGCGGGCCTGGCCGTCCTGGACGAGATCGAGGGCCGAGACCTCATGCGCCGCGCACGCGAAATCGGAGAACACATCGAGAGACGCTTCCGTGCCTTCCAGGACCGCTTCCCGCTCATCGGAGATGTCCGCGGCGTGGGAGCCATGCAAGCGATGGAGTTGGTAGAAGATCGTGAGACCCGCAAACCGGCTCCCGAGCGAACCGCCCGTGTTCTTCGTCGCGCCATGGAGCGCGGAGCGATCTTCCTTCGCGCAGGGGTCTATGGAAACGTCATCCGGGTCCTCGTTCCTCTCGTTATTTCCAATGCGGAGCTGGATGAGGCTCTCGACGCATTGGAGGGAGCCCTTCGCGAAGAGGATACGCCAGCGAGCACACGCGCATGAGCGTCGCTCCGTGCACCCGCTCGGACTCGCCTCCACCAAAGAGGTGGCGTGACCACCCGGTCGGCGTTCACGAAACGCATGCGTCTCCTTCATCCAAGGAACACAACATGGCTGCGTTCTCGGTGTATGATATTGCCGGATGAGTGAAGGTGCGCCGCTTCGCCCTCCGGCGCTTGGTTCCGATTGGGTCAAGGAGGTGCAACATGCGGACAGGTCTCGACAGTGAACTCGAGGCACTCAAAATCGAAATCCTCCGCATGGGCACTCGTGTGGGGAGCGCCGTACATGCGGCGGTTACCTCACTGCGCACGAGTGATGCGGAGCGAGCACGTCAAGTTGTCGCCGAGGACAGTGAGGTGGACCGGGCCGAAATTGAGATCGAACGCCACTGCCTGCGCCTGCTGGCTCTGCAGCAACCAGTGGGCTCTGACCTGCGCCTGATCGGTAGCGCCCTCAAAATGGGCACCGACCTCGAACGCATGGCCGACCACGCCACGAGCATCGCTAAGGCCACCTTACGGCTTGCCGACCAGTCTCTGATTAAGCCGCTCGTGGACATTCCCCGCATGGAGGAGATTGCGCAGCAAATGCTTCGCAAGGCGCTGCAGGCGTATGCCGAACGCGACGCCGAGAGCGCTCTGGAGTTCGTGCGCCTCGATGACGAGATCGACCATCTGTACAACCAGGTCTTCCGCGAGCTCTTGCTCCTCATGATTGCGGATCCAAGCGTCATCGAGCAAGCCACGCAACTGCTACTTGTGGCCCAGAACCTGGAAAGAGTGGGGGACCACGCAACCAACCTGGCCGAGTGGACCATCTACACCGTGACTGGGGAAAGGCCCGCCCTCAACAAGTGATACCGTTGTGGAGTGCGATGGTGTGGACGAACGCATCCTGGTGGTCGAAGATGACGAAGCCATCCGTGAACTCACCGCCTACCATCTGCGCAAGGCAGGATGGGAGGTCGAGGCGGTTGAGACGGCCCATGCAGCCCTCCAAAAGGTGTCCTCTACACGCATCGACCTTGTGGTTCTGGACCTTCTGCTGCCCGACCGCAGCGGCCTGGATGTGTGCCGAGAGATCTACCGCCGCGCGGTCGCGGGGACGGTGCCCGGGATCATTATGGTGACTGCGCTGGGTGAGGAAACCGATCGCATTGTGGGGCTGCAGTTGGGAGCCGATGATTACGTCACCAAGCCCTTCAGCCCTCGCGAGTTGGTCGCACGCATCCAAGCCGTTCTCCGTCGGCGTCAGACCTCTCCGGACGGCGCCGAGGACAGAACGGAGGACGCGATTGTGTTGGGCCCTCTGCGCATCCTTCCTGGGCAGCACCAGGTCCTGGCGGCCGGTACTCCGATCGAGTTGACTTCGACGGAGTTCTCGATCCTGCTCGAGCTTGCGCGCCGACCCGGCGTCGTCTGGAGCCGTGATCAATTGCTCACCACCGTGTGGGGTGAGGCAGCCTTTGGCGACCGGCGCACGGTCGATGTGCATGTGATGCACATTCGGCAAAAACTCACCCGATGCGGGGTCGAGCAGATCATCGAAACGGTGCGCGGTGTCGGCTACCGCCTACGCACCGAGGCGTATGCCTAATGCAGCTGTGGCTTCTGCTGCCGGCAGCGGCGGTCGGCGGCCTCGCTGCCAGCTGGATCTATGCAGGGCGTACGCAACCGGCGCATCGCGCCCTGCAGTCCGCTGTCTGCACCGTCCTTGAGGACGCCATCGGGACCACACAGTCCACACAACGAGCGCGATCCTTACCCACCCAGCTCCTGCAACTCAACGCGGCTCAGATGGATCGCATCGCCGTCGCCGAGTCGGAGCGACAACTTTTGCGGAGCGTCCTGGAAGCGATGGAAGAGGGAATCGTGCTTCTGGACGACCACAGCCGCGTGGTGCTGGCGAACCGAGCGGCATACGAGTTGTGGTTCCATCGGGGACCAACCCTGGTCGGTCGTCACGTGCTGGAGCTAATGGGCAATGTGCAGGTCGATACGGCGGTCTCGGCAACACTGCGCGATGAGGAACCCCGCACCGTCCGCATTCGCGAGCAGGAGGCGCTGGGCAGGCTCCTCGAGATACGCGTCGTAGCAGTGGACCCGATCTCGGTCCTCCACCCCAACACGGAAGCCAGAGGCGTCCTGCTGATTGTGGCGGACAGCACCGAGCGCCAGCGAATCGAGACCATGCGCCGCGATTTCGTGGCCAACGTCTCCCACGAGCTGCAGACCCCTCTCACCTCCATCCAGGGGTTCGCGGAAACCCTGGAATCGGAGGGAGCGGGCATCGCCCCCGAGCAGCAGGCACGCTTCGTGCACCTCATACGGCGCGAAACGGGCCGCATGGTCGCGCTGGTGCGGGACCTCATGGAGCTTGCCCGCCTGGAGGCCGTGGGCACAGCCCAGCGCTCCGGCACTGTTCCGGTCGACGAATTGGTTCGCAGTATTGTGGATGAATTTCAACCACAGGCCGAACGTAAAGGCATCGCGCTCGTACTCGTGCAACCGGAGGGAAGTCACCCCATCGTACGCGGGAACGAGGATGAACTGCGTCGCGCCACGCAGAACCTGGTCCAAAACGCCCTGCAACACACCCCGGCCAACGGCCGCATTGAGATCGGTTGGAGCGATCCAGCACCGCGGCAACGCGTTTCGCTCTTCGTCCGCGACAACGGCCAAGGCATCGCGTCCGAGCACCTTCTGCGTGTCTTCGAGCGATTCTACCGCGTCGATGCCGGACGCAGCCGTGCAGAGGGTGGCACCGGGCTGGGGCTGTCCATCGTCAAGCACATCGCAGAATCACATGGCGGGGATGTCACGGTTGAGAGTGTGCTCGGCCAAGGGAGCACCTTCACCATCCGTCTTCCGCTAGGGAGTCCGCCCTCTGAACCACATCCACGCTAGGGAGGTATGCAAACGGCAAGCGCTCGGTCACCGCCAGCCGTTTGCCACCGCTACTCCCCCCGGTGCTGTTGCGCACTGCGGACCCCGTCTACAACAATGAACGCCACAGCCACACCCGCGATTGCAATCTCCCCTGCACCGCTGAGCCAGCTCATCCCCGTGATCCCGTTGACCACAAACAGGACAGCCACACCAACGAGAATCCAAAAGTCGTGATTCGTCCACCATTTCGCACGCTGCATCGGTTCCACCCCCCTTCGCCCCCACCTCAACCATGGCCGCGCCGCAAACTCCGAGGCACCATGGCACACAGTCACTGGCAAAGTCGGGCTTTGCACTCACCTTCTACCGCATCATCGGGCAAAATCCTTTCATTAAAGAACTTGAAGTCGTGCTCTGTTTTGGGCGCATTGACGGGGATCGTGGTCCCCGGTACGATCCCGATGAAATCGTTTCCGCAAAGAGGGACGCACGCTTGCCGGGATCAGAGACCATTGCGGACCAGATTCTCCGCTCGGCGGAGGCGGTGTTCCGCCAGCTCGGTTTCGAGCGCGCAGAGATGTGGGCCATCGCCCGCGGAGCAGGAATCGCGGTCGGGACCATCTACAACTACTTCCCAAACAAATGGGAACTCTTTTTGCGTGTCCTGGACGAAGGGTGGGGTCAACTGCAACAGGAAGTCTTCCGGTTGCGCAACGACCCGTTCCTCACCGGACAAGAGAAACTTCTTGGGATCCTGGCCGCCCAAATGCGCTATGCGTCGGCCAACGCCCCCATTTGGCGTGACATCGAATCCATGGCGATCAACCACCAGAACCTTCCCGGAGCGCGTGATCCAGGCCTGTTGCGCGAGCGTATCGGCGCGCTGATCGACCACATCCGCGACGTGCTAGACGAGGCCGCGCCGTCCCAGGCACACCCCGAAAGCCAGCATCGGTGGGCGATCTCCCTCGTCGCGATCGCGAGCGCACTGGCGCGTTCGCTTCCGCGCGACCTCGAGGGCAACCTCGCCTTCCTGCGCCAATTGTTGCGCGATCATGCCCCCGCCTGACGTGCGCAGACCCGGGCCAAGGCGTGTTTGAAGACCACAACGGGACCACGCTCCGACTCCAAGATCAAACCATAGGCGTCGAATGCAATCAGTCGCCCTGCGAGCGTGCTGCCGTCCAGAAACGTGCCCTCGACCACAACCCCATCCTTACGCCAGGTGTTGAAGATCGTATCCTCATACCCCGAACGCGACCCCGGAGCCGGTGCCAGGCGCGGCAACCCCTGGTCCGCGTTCACCTTCTGGATCGGATTCTTTCTGTCTCCCGCATGGTCTGGGTCGGCCAAGGGCGCCCCGGTCGCCGACAACGACGGGCCACGGAAGGATTCGGAGGACACGCGATACGTCAATGGATCATCGGATCCCTCATACTTCTGCCGGACCTTTGGTCCATACCCGACTCCCCCCTCCAGGCGGGGTTTTTTCGCCGGCTCCATGAGCACCGGCGTGAACCGAATGACGCGCTCGGATCCGTCCGCCATCGCCATACACCACCGGCATTGGAAAATGTCTTACGCTCTGCCATGATGGATTCTCGGCCCAAGTGCTACTTCCTGGTCGTCCAACAAAGCTCAGGAGGTTACGAGGCGTGGAACGAATCCCCCTGTGGATCGACTGCGATACCGGCATCGACGACGCGTTGGCGCTATTACTCGCCACCGCAACACCGGAAGCCCAACTCCTCGGCGTCTCCACGGTCGCGGGCAACTGCTCGCTGGAGGACGCCACCGCCAACACCCTGGGCGTGCTCGCCCTGGCCGATGCAAACGACATTCCCGTGCATGCGGGCGCAAGCCAACCATTGGCTGAACCCCTGCACCTCGCCCCGTCCATCCATGGCACCGATGGCCTGGGAGGGCTCCGGCCGATGCTCCCAGCACTGCGACGCCGAGCGACGTCCCTATCGGCCGTGGAGGCCGTCCGACGGGCCTGTCACGAGCACGCTAGGCATCTGGTCCTTGTCGCCACCGGCCCCCTGACCAACCTGGCCCTAGCCGTGGCCTCCGACCGCGCTCTGGTGGAAATGGTCTCCCGGGTCGTTGTCATGGGCGGCGCCGTGCGTGTGCCCGGCAACGTCGGTCCGAACGCCGAATTCAATATCGCAACCGACCCCGAGGCGGCACGCATCGTGCTCACCGCCGGTTGGCCGTTGACCCTGGTACCTCTGGACGTCACCATGCGTGTGCGAATGGGAGCAAAGGATACCGCCACGCTGCGGAAGCAAGGCCCCGCGGCAGCGTTTTGCGCCGACGCCCTTGCCTTCTATCAGGAAGCCTACCGACCGGAACTGGGGATGCGCGCGGCACCCATGCACGACCCACTCGCTGTCGCTGTCGCGCTCGACCCCCGATTGGTAGCGACCGAAGACCTGCCGCTAAGCGTGGAGACCCGTGGCGAGTTCACACGCGGCTCCGTGGTCGTCGACCGCCGTCCGAGGACACGACAGGAAAGCGTAGCCATTGGACCTCTGACCCGGATCTGCGTTGCGGTCGATGCACACGCGGCACGGCAGCGGCTACTCCGAAGCTGGGGCGGACTCTCCGCAGGATAAGCTGTCTCACAGCACATCAGCCACAACCGGTAGGTGGTCCGAATGCACCCAGGCACCCGGAGTCGGATCGTCGAGCCGGAAACCCTCTCGTCGCACAACATACGCGGCGGAGAGATGTCCTGAAAGGCTCGGCCCGACGTAAATGTGATCAATCGTCTGGGGGCGAACCCCCGCCGTGTCCATGGTCGGCACCAAGCCGCCGCCGACGGCGGCCATAGCGTTGACGAACCCGCGCGAACGCAGCATCTGGTGCACCGGATCGCCGGGAGGCGAATTGCAATCACCGAGCACCACCATCCAGGCCTCCGAGTTTTCGAGTTCCCCCAGCCGGTTGAGCAAGACGTCTGTCTCGCGTAGACGCATCTCTGGATTGTTTGGGTGCAGATGCACATTCACCACCCACAGGTCCCTCGTGCGTAACGCCACGCGCACCGCACCCGCAAAGCGGCTGAAGGGTGCCTGCGCCCCACCGGGACCAGGATGCGCATACACGCGACTCTCGACGATAGGAATGTGGGATAACACATAACCTGGAAACGACGTCGGGGAAGCAAAGGTGGCCCACTGCATCCCCATACGCTCGGCGACGTGGCGCATAACGACGGCGTCCGGCCCCTCTTGGAGCGCCAGAATGTCGCACCCGAGCCCACTCAAGACCGATGTGAAATGGTCCACCCTTGTCGGCGCATCCAAAAGCCAGCGCGCGGCAGCCTCTGGCGGGAAACCGTGAAACCCAAGAACATTGTATGTGCCAATCCGCATCGCTTACCCTCCGTCACTGCACGCAAGAAATTGGACGGGCGAGCATCCTCCCCTGCCCACACCCCAACCACCCGCAGAAGACAACGCCCCGCCGAAAGGAGTTGCCCTGGGTAAGGGACAATACCCACAGCAACGATCCGTTCCCAGGAGGGATCCACGTGCAGTTTTGGTCAACGCCACTCGTGCCCTTGGCCCCAACGTCGAATGACCGTGGCAAGTACTTCGGCAAGAACAAGTACCGCGACAAGGCCTTCATCCCCTGGATCGAGGAGGAGCCTCGCATTGCGGAGGCTGTTCTCCCTGATTCCGCCCCGATCACTCGGACATATTACGACGCATGGCAGCAGGTCTGGCCGCAGATGCGTCGCCCCCTGCCCGACACCGGCCTCGTCAGCAACTACTACGATCCCTGTCCCGCGGACCGCCCCCTGCACATCGAAACACTCGCTTATTCCACCCTCTTCGCCTCGCTCTCCGGGGATCGCGTTCCCGCCGCCTCCTCCCTCGACAACTTCTACTGCCGACAGTTCATGAGCGGGGAGATCCCGGCCACGCTTGACCGTGCCACAGGCTACGAACCAGTTGACCTGCGTCGCCGCAACTGGCGGGGCGACAGCGTAGACTTCGCCCCATTCCTCGAGGCCCGCTCCCAAGCTGCACCACTTTTAGCGTGGGTCGAGTGGGACTTCTATCTCCAGGTCGGCGACCAAGAGCGATTGGCGCTGATCCACGATGCCCTCGCCCGTCACCTCCGCTTCATTCTGGAGAGCCCAACACACGCCTCTGGTCTCTATCTCGACCCAGAGGGAAGGACGGGGGTGGTATGGAACAGCCAAATCATTTGCTCCTGCCGCCGGCTCGCGGACATTGATGGCGTTCTGGCGGTGCAGGCCGACTCGAGCGGGGAGACGGCGCGTGCGAGCGAACTGCGGGCGGAAATGCGCTCCATGCGCAGTGAAGCCGATCACCTTTCCGCGCTGGTGCGCGAGAAACTCTGGCAGCCCGAGACAGCGACCTTCGCTGCGGAGTCGGCCGACACACCCGTCGACCGAGCTGCTGCAGCATGGGCACTTTTGGCCGGCGCCGCGACACCTGATCAAGCACAGGCTTTTGCGAAGCCCCTCTCCACCCTTGCGGATCCCACGGATTGGTCACAGGTCGGACGGGTGTTGTTCCAAAGCGATTCCGATCCCCGACCCGAGGATGACGGTCTAGTGCTCGTAGCTTGCCATGCATTGCGGCAGTATGGGCACAGGGTATTAGCGCACGACATTGCCCTGGCACGCGTCCGGCAGGTAGCACACATCTGGGGTTCCACTGGATCGTTCTGGTCCACCTACGACCGGTCCAACCTCGCCCCAGCGCCTGGAGCAAAAGCCGGTATGGTCCTCGGGGCACTGCCCGCCCTCCGCCTGACCGCTGAATTCTGCATCGGACTCCAGCCCTATGCCCCCGCCATGCGGCTCGAATGGGACGTTCGAACAACGGAGTATTGCGGGCACTACCGCTACCGGTTTGCGCATCAATTGGTATCGCTCCATGCCGAACCGCGGGCATCGGAGTCCGCACCCGTCCACGCCTTTATTGAATGCGAGCGACCGATCCAACTGGTGCTCCGCTGCGCTCAGCGCCGCTCCGTGGTCCAAGTGCGGGGGAAGGCGGAATTGACCATATGAGCGGTGCGTCACTGGATCACGGGAACATCCACAGCGCACCCGCTCTGGGCGGACCGCAGTACGGCATCCACGGCGGCCGTGACGCGTACGCCATCCAAAAGACTTGGGCTGCACTCTCGACCCATGCGGATGGCGTCGATAAACTCATACATTTGATTTTCACGGAAGGCCTCTCCAGGGTCAAGGGACAGAGGAGCTCCGGCCCCGATGGGTGCCCGAAACGAATCCGGCACCGGGACCGTGCACATCGTGCCTCCGGAGTCCCCGATCTCCAGGGAGTGGGGCGTCGCCAAATGATAGCGGGCCGAGGCTTCGGACCCGTGTATCTCGAATGCATCCACCCCCTGGTCCCCCATCCCGTATCCACGCGCCAGTTTGGTGGACTCGAAGACACCCACGGAACCGCCCTCAAACTCCGCGATGAACGCACACCAATCGTCCACATCCGCCGAGGCCGAATGACCATCCGGGCCCACCCGTTGCGGAACGAAGGTGCGCAGAACCCCCTGCACCCGCCGGACGGGTCCCATCACCGATTGGGCAAAGTCGATACGGTGACTCGCCATGTCCCCCAGATCGCCGGATCCGGCCCGTGCGCGAACTTGCCGCCAACCGAGATCCGTATCCGGCCAGTCCATGAGACGCCGACTGCGCACCATGCGGAGCGTTCCCAGTTCGCCGGCCTGCACGACGGCACGTAAGTAGCGCATGGCAGGTACAAAACGATACGTGAACGCCGTCATGTGACGCACCCCGGCCCGGCGGACCGCTTCCAGCATCGCAAGCGCCTCCGCGGTATCAAGCGCAATGGGTTTCTCGCACAAGACGTGCTTACCCGCCTGCGCGGCCGCAATAACGATCGCGGCATGCAGGTCGTTGGGGGTTCCGATCGTCACCGCCTCGACCTCGGAACAATCGAGCAGGTCCTGGTAACGGGAAAAGGCGCGTTCGGCCGGCAACCCATACTCCGCAGCCTGGCGGCGCGCTAGATCCTCGTCCGCGTCGCAGACCGCCACGATACGACCAAGACCCGAGTGCAGGATCGCACGGCCGTGGGCCCAACGGGCCTGCCGGCCCACTCCGATCAGCCCGAACGACACCATCAACGGATCACCTCACAAAGCCTGCGATCATCCCCACACCGGTCACCGGCTCGTATTCGCGCGGTGGACGGGTGGCCGCGATGCCACAAGATGGTTCGCCATCCGAAAGGATCATCCTTCGACCGCAGTGTGCATGGGAATTCGAACAGCCGATGTGCTTCCGTGTCTAATGGATCGAACACTGCAAGGCTGTCCTGCACCCGATGCCCACGACAAGGAGTTCGCTATCGTCGCACCGCCAATGCTCCGATTGTCTGATCTATGCAGGACAGCTATTGCGCGCTGCGTCGGTCCCATGGCAGACTCCCTGCATGCTTGTGGGGGTTTGCCGCGTCGCCCGGGGGGGCACGGTTGGGTCCACCTGCAGTCATTGCGGAGGGCGTTATGAAGCCACTTCCGCCTCTCTCCACTCTGCTGTCAAGCTGAAACACTCGCGAACAAGGCAGGAGCCGATGCATGATGCTGTCGACTGAGCCGCGCCGCGGGATGCTCCGCCGGATCTTCCGCCTTCCCCAGCCGCCGCTGCAGTCCGCGCCCGACGACTGGGGTGCTGGGCGGCCCGATCTCTGTGTCGCGGCAGACCTCGCGGAGAGCGGGGAGTATGGCAAACGGTGGCTTGTGGTCCGCGATGGTGAGCTCCTGATCTTAGGAACACCAGACCAGTGGCCAGCTGACCAAGGACCCTATCACGCCCGCCAACATGATCAAATGTGGGACGGAACACACCTCACGCTCGCCGGTCCACCGCCCACCGATGCGGAGGTCTTGCAGCGCATCCCCGTCGCGACCATCCAAAAAGCTACCACCCGCTTCGAGGTCGGCTGCGGGGTACTCATCGCGCAATTGGACGACGAACACACCATTCCCCTTCTGCGCTTTACCGGAACGCTCTCACCGCACATGGGGCTGGCGGCACGCGCGATCGAGCGCCTTGCCGAGGGTGAGGGCATCCGTCTGGACCCCAACGACCTTCCCTCCTATTGCCCGACGTGCGGACGCATGCTGCGTGCCAAAACCAGGGTCTGCCCGGTGTGCGTCCATCGCGGCGCCGCCATGCGGCGCCTTCTGCAGTTCGCCGCACCGTACCGCTATCGCATGCTCGCGGCGGGGGGCCTAGTCGTTATCACCAGCGGCATCGCGCTGCTACCGCCCCAGTTGAGTCGACTCTTGGCCAAAGCCCTGATCGTGACCAAGGTTCCGGTGGACGTGCAACGTGTCGGTGAACTGGTCCTGGTCCTGTTGGGCATCCAGGTGGTCAATCAGACCATCGGGCTGATTCAGGCCCGCCTGGGTGTCTGGATCGCCTCCCGCATCATCGGCGACTTACGCCACCGTGTCTGGACAGCCATGCAGGGTCAGAGCCTTGCCTTCTTCGATCGGCGGCAGATCGGCCAACTCATGGCACGCGTCAACAACGACACTCAACGGGTTCAGCAATTCCTCACCGATGGGGTGCCATTCTTCGCACCCAACGCAATTCGCCTCCTGGGCGCACTCACCATTATGCTCTTTATGAACTGGAAATTGGCCATCCTTGTTCTTCTTCCCACCCCTGCCATGCTCATCGCCCGTCGCTTCTTCTGGCCCCTGATCCGCAAGGTGGACCGGCGGCTCTGGCAGAAGATTGGCGATCTCAACGTAGTGGTGGATGATGTCCTATCCGGCATTCGCGTCGTGAAGGCATTCGGTCAAGAGGCTCACGAGGTGGATCGGTTCGACGATGTCAACACCGAACTGGTCACTCGAACGATTGCGGCCCAATACCTGTGGCAGACGATCTTTCCCGCCTTTGCCTTCGTCGGCGGACTGGGCAGCATCTTTCTCTATTACTTCGGCGGCCGCGCCATCGCGGTCCATCGCTTGACCTACCCGGAACTCGTGGCGTTCATGGGATACATCGGTATGTTTACCGGCCCACTCGGTTGGTTTGCTAATCTCGCCAACTACTACGCCACGTCCATGACCTCCGCGGAACGTGTCTTCGAAGTGCTCGATGCGGAGCCGGAGGTGCAACCGGCCACCACCCCCGTTTCCATGCCCCGCATTGTCGGCGCAGTCTCCTTCCGCAACGTGGAGTTTGGATACTCGCCGGATGCCCCGGTACTGAAGGGCATCACGATCGATGTGCAGCCGGGCGAGATGATCGGGCTGGTCGGCCATACGGGTGCGGGCAAGTCCACCTTCATCCACCTGCTATCACGGCTGTATGACGTCGACTCAGGCGAGATCCTGATCGACGGCGTGAACATCCGCGACATCGACACCTTTGATCTGCGTCGCCAGATCGGTATTGTCATGCAGGACACGCAACTCTTTGACGGGACAATCGCGGAGAATATCGCCTACGGCAAGCCTGGTGCAACCATGCTCGAAATCATGCGCGCAGCCAAGATCGCCAATGCACATGATTTCATCATTCAATTGCCCGATGCCTATGACTCGGAAGTGGGCTGGCACGGTCACCGACTCTCAGGCGGTGAACGACAGCGAGTGACGATTGCACGCGCGGTCCTGCATAACCCACGCATCCTCGTTCTGGACGAAGCGACCGCGTCCGTGGACACCCAGACCGAACGCCAAATTCAACAGGCGGTGGCACGGCTGGTGCAGGGAAGAACCACCTTTGCCATCGCACACCGCCTCTCCACCCTGCAGCACGCCAATCGGCTGATCGTGCTCGACCATGGCCGCATCGCCGAAGTGGGAACCCATCAGGAGTTGATCGACAAGGGCGGAATCTACGCGAATCTTGTGGAAGCGCAGTATGAGGCACTGCGCAAGACGGAGGTTGTTCTTCAGTGAGCACGGAGACAGAAGGAACCGATCCCGACCTTTGGGCCGCCGCCCTGGAAGGTCTGGATCTGGTGGAACTGAACCCCAACGATTGCACACTGCGAATCGACAACCATGGGAACCTCTCCGGGACCATTTGCGGCCGCGAACACGAAACGCTGGCGGTGTATCGGTCCAAACCCCTATCCGCCCCGAATGAGTGGATCTCCATCGTCACCGTGGACGACCCTGACTCCGACGGCCGCCGGAGCGATGGTCGCCCTGCGGGACGCGTCGAACTGGGCGTTCTTCCGGACACGGAAGGGCTCGACCCGGAAAGCCGGCGGGCCGTGGAACGAGCCCTCTTTCTCCGTTATTTCATCCCCCGGGTCCTCCAGATCCTCTCCGTCCACGACGAACGACTGACCGCAGCGGTCATCTGGGAGCTTGAGACCAACCGCGGCCGAATGCTTCTCCGCATGACGAACCTCTTTGACGGGATCAAGCAACTCGACAATGGCCGGATTCTCCTTGCGGACAGCGAAGGGCTCCGCGCCGAGATTCCGGATCTTGTCATGCTTGATCCTGCAAGCCGACGCTTGCTGGAACGCTATTTCTGGTTCTAGGGGTGGTTACGAAGTCACAAAAACGCTCCCAATCAACACATCTGGGCGGGGCCGCAGCTTGATGATCCGCACTCGCTCCCGACGTGCCACCCCACCGCAGATGCTGCCCCTCCCAAGGCGTCGCGGACCGGAGCCTTGGGCAGAGCTAGCTCGGAACAAATTATCTGCGATCGGAGCTGCGCTGCATAGCCGGTCGGTAGCACCAGAGTCAAGTGCGGAGGCAACCCAGAAGGCTGACATCTCGCACTTGCGGCAAGACAATAACCATATGGCAATAGACCGCATGCTCCCGACGGGACAGGCGGCCAAACGACTCGGTGTTTCTTTTCGGTAACTACTCAGGCGTGTATCACGAAAGCTGTGTTGAACTTGCCGGTGAGAGTCCGGCCACGGTAATGACCAAGCAGCCGTGTAGCTGGTGGGCGACGTCACTGG
>JAJYVN010000229.1 GCA_021791995.1 Bacillota bacterium | reverse complement strand
TCCATGGTCTACCTACTCGCCGGCAAGCTGGAGTTCAGGCTCCCGCACTGGGGTGCGGCGCCTGCGTTCGCCCACACCAAATAGCGAGGAGCCCATTATCGGCGAATTCCGAAAAGCCGCAAAGCCAAGAAGTGAATATATGTTTGCTGTGTGATGCCACGACAGCATCGGTCTTTCTTTATCTATAGCGGCCTATCACCGCCGGAGTATGGCGTCCAATGTTCCCCAAAGCTTGCGCGGTTGCTTGGGCGCCTGCCTACCGAGGTTCGTCGTAGCCCCCTCACACGAATTCGCGCGAAGCATCCCGTTACAAGTCTGTCACAGATGCGCGCGGGCCATTGTGCGATGGATTCGACTGCGAGTATGACTGTATTCGCTGGGATTGCGGGTTGGGTCACGGCTCACCTGCAGTGTCCCACAGCAGCAGAGGAGAAGGGAGGATGTCCAATTTGTCTGTACCTCTGGCAGGTGGTTCCGGCTGTTCCGTGAGATACAAGGAGGGCAAGTACGTGCGCAACGGGAAAAAGTACATCGTCGGCCTGACGTCGGCGGCGATGGTGCTGGCGACCCTCGCCTCCGGGGCGGGTGCCAGTGCACAGACGGCGGGATCCCCGCTGTTCTCCGACATCAGTGGGGTTCGCCAGGCGTCGGCCATCACGTTCCTCGCATCGGCGGGTGTTGTTCAAGGGGTTTCTTCCGGTAGCTTCGACCCAGGTGGGACAATTACGCGCGCCGAAATGGCCAAGATTGTGGTCAATCTGGTGGGCAAGGGCAATGTCGCCGCCGCCCTGCAGAATGAGACTCCGGCGTTCACCGACGCCTCCTCAATTCCCACCTGGGCGTGGGGCTATGTCAACGTCGCCGCTGACATGGGCATCGTCAACGGTTTCCCGGACGGGAGCTTCCAGCCCAATACCCCTGTCACGGATGTCCAGGTCGCGGCCATGCTGATCCGCGCGATCGGTGACCAGAATCAGGTCATCGGCAGTTGGCCGGGCAACTATGTCTCGGAAGCGTTCAGCCTCGGCCTGACCAACAACCTGACCTTTGTCGCTGACATGCCGGCCAGCCGCGCGGACGCGGCCCAGATGGCGTACAACGCCGCGGTCGATGCGCCCGCCGGCTACACCACGACTTCGTCGACGTCTTCGGGCGTGACCACAGCGGAGAGCACCCCCAACGCCCCGCTCTGGATGGGCGCGGGAGGCAGCAATGGCTTCCAAGTTTACCGGGGCGTGGTGACCGGCATTTCCTCGCAGGGCATCACCCTCAACATCCTGACCAACAACAGCAAGGATCAGTACGGGCCCTATCAGGGCACGACGATCACGGTGCCGTTCGCCTCCAGCTACCAACTGGCGAGCAACGTCCCCAACCTGAGTGACGTTGTGGGCCAGACGGTGGTGGCCATGGCGGCGAACGCCGGCACGGCCTCGGGCCAGTACGGCCAGATCGACTATCTGAAGCTGAGTTCTTCATCCAGCATCACGCAGAACACCGGGATCCTCGCCTCGACATCCACGGGTTCCCTTGTGCCGGCACTTCCCGCCGGCTACGTGGAGGTGGACGTGAACGGCACCACCTATCCCTGGCTGGTGACCAACAACCTTGAGTGCGCGAGCGTCGCCGCGCTTTCTAGCCCCTCTGCCGCAGGGGGCAAGGGCGGGACCTGTGCCAGCGCGCTGTCCCTGCTGATCGGCAACAGCAGCAGCAACTCCACAACGCCTGGGACCACGGTGCCCTTGGCGACGTATCGCAGCATCGCGGGCCAGACCCTGTACTACATCAACGTGCCGAGTAGCGGAGTGGCCGCCGATCCCACGGCGCAGGTGTTCGGCGTAACCAGCCTGAACGGCGGCACCGACATCTCCTACACGACAGACGCCAATGGCAACTTGGCGGCCTTGTATGAGACCAACAAGAGCCAGACGTCTGGTGTCGTCACCAGCACGGCCTGCGCCAGCGGGTGCACTACCACCACTTCGGGTGTGCCCTACATCACATTCAGCCGCAACGGCCTCACATTCGAGATCCAAGTGCAACCGTATACCACCATGGATCTCAACGGCGCTTCCACGACCTTGAGCAGCAGCCTGGTCAACGATGTGATCCATGCAGACGTTGTCGGCAATGAGAACGCCTGTTTCTCGAGCAGCGGTTGCCCGAATGGCACCGCCACGGTTATTCCGAACGCGACCAACATACAACTCTACCAGAACGAGGTCACCGGGACGATCACCGGGTTCACTGTGGGCACCTCGGCTCGCGGGGGCACACCAGTGAGCAAGTACAACGTGTACCCGGTAGACCATTCTGAAGGGTATACGAGCCTGACGTTGAGCCTGAGCAACGGCAGCAGCCAGACCTACACCACCGACCACTTCTTCAACCCTGAGATCACGCTGGCGTCCGGGGAACAGGTTTCGTTACTGCTGGGCGAGAAGGGCGATGCGCGCAAGGTTGTCACCACCGTGAGTTCGAATATTGTGGCGACGCCAGCGCTCATCAAGGGTGAGAGCCAGACGGTGACGAGCGCCTCCTCCTCGACCCAAAGCACCGCGCAGATCACCGTCGCGGATGCCGCGGGCACCTCTGAGTCCGTGCCCCTTCCCGCCAATGCAGCCCTGCCCACCGTGTTCAACGGCAGTGACGTCTCGCCGTTTGTGAGCGCGACCTCGGTGACGGGCAGCACGTATGAGAACTACCAGGCTCCGACAGCCGGGACGCAGGGTCCGGGCAATCCCGACGGTGCCATCCTGTTTGTAGTCAACAATCAGGGACAGGCGGTCGACGCTAACGGGATCACCCAGCTCACACAGGTGACCGGTGGCACGACCGCTCCGGCCGGGCTGACCCTGGACGCCCCCGGTGCCACTGGTGCTCTGACGCCGGCCTCGACTGTCACGGCGGAGACGTATGTGTATTACGTGGCCGCCGCATCCAATGGTTCCGTGGTCCTGGGTGTCGACAGCGTGACCAACAACTCGGCATCCGGTACCAGCGCCACGCTGACTAACAACAGTAGCGCGACGCAGCCGATCATCGCCTCCGGTGAAGCGTTCTACAACAATGGTGGGACGTGGACGGCGGAGAGCCTCGGCAGCCTGACGCTCGGACACGTTGTGGATGTCTACCAGGGTACTTACCTTGGTCAGACCTTCTATGTGGTCATCGACACTGGCGTTGCCGGTGCCACTGCCACTAACACACCGGTGACTGTCTCCTAGTCCCGAAATGGCAGGCTCCAGCGATAGAGCAGGGAGAGGGGTGGGCAACCGCTCCTCTCCCTGCTCTATTCGGAGAATCCGGACGTTTCCTTGTGCACACGCCTTCCACGCGATGAAATCGGAAGGTGCCCCGACGGGACCACGACTTGGTCCTACGCGCCAGCAGCACGCGGCACCCCGGCACCCGTCTCCGTCCCAAAGCGCCCCGCACCGCCGGTCGGTCGTTCCAGTCTAATGCGATTACATTTCTGTTTAAAGAAAAGGCCGCACCTCCAGGTCGGCAGAGCAAATGGGCTATACTGCGCCCAATGGTATCTATGTGGTGGTCCAAGGTTTAAGCTCTGCGGCGCGCCGGATGGACGCCTCGCGGAGATACTCGGAACCCTGCTGACCAATGCGATGGACTCACCCAGGATAGGAGATGGCCGCGTTGGGCCGTCCAGTCCGGTTGCTGGTGGCGCTGTGTATGGGAGCAGCCGTGTACGCGGCCGGGTGCGGGCGTCCATCCGCCGCGCCCGCCACCCCCCCCGTGACGCTTCCGAATCCGTCCACGTTGCCGTCCCTCCCGGCAATCCCCGCGTGGACGGCGGACCTGCCGACACCCACCACGCTGTCGCTATCCCAGGACGGTAAGACCGTCGCCGGTTTTGCGCCGACGGGTCCGTGGGCATACAGCGCGCACGGCATCCCTAGTCCCCTGCCTAGCCTGCAGGGCAGCGCGGTGTGGGCGCTGCCGGCCGGCAGGATCGCCGTGGGACCGGGGATGGCGGACCCCGCAGGCCCGGTATCGGTGGTCAGCGCACAAGGCACGATCCTCTGGTCAGCACCTGCGGTCGGCCCGATTTTGGCTGTTGGGAACGCGAAAGGCGACCGCATCCTGGTGACGGACGACGGCACCGACACGGTGACCGAGCTGACGTTGGGCTCCGGAGGCAAGGTCGGGCAGGTCAGCCTGGGTCGGGGTACGGCAGCTGCGGTCGCCAACAACGGTGATGCTCTGGTGTACAGTGCCACCCGTGTCACCCTGTACAGTGCGGTCGGCCGGACCCTCTGGACGCAGGCGCTGAATCGCGACGCTCCGCCGCGGACATTCGCGCTCGA
This sequence comes from Bacillota bacterium, assembly GCA_021791995.1. Taxonomy (GTDB): domain Bacteria; phylum Bacillota; class Sulfobacillia; order RBS10-35; family JAJYVN01; genus JAJYVN01. Next base: position 679 of record JAJYVN010000229.1, on the reverse strand, counting down.
CGCGGGTGCTAGCGGGGTTACCGTGGCGACCACGGGCAGAAGCTATCGGTTGTACCAGTTCGCGTTCTTCCGTTCGGGGACAGCCCCCACTCTGGTGTGGAGCGGACCTCTGTCTCCAGGCGGAATCGACCGGGTCACAGCCGGTCCGGGAGGCAGAGTCGCCGTATGGGGCATTGGCGGAACAGCCACCCTCGCGGTATACCGCCAAAGCGACGGGATGCGCCTGTGGGAGGACACCATGCCTGTCGGGCCGGGGTCCTCCCACCCCATGTTGACCGGTCTGACGTTCACAAGTGGTGGCGGCGTAGTCGCGTCACTGACGGGCTGTCTGGCCTCCGGCGCCCCGTGCCTCTTGGTCCTCAACTCCCTCGGTGCGCCGTTAGGCGCGGTGCCCATGCCGCTTGGATCCCGGGTGGACCTGGCAAGCGGTGGTCGCGCCGCAGTGGCGATCGCGGCGTCCGGCCCGAAGGGGGCAACACTATCCTGGTATTCTCTTGGAAGAATCGTCGCCGCCCGTACATAGCGCGGCGGTTTTGCTGTTATTCCGACCGGTCGTCGGCGGGGAATGGGAATATGTGGGGCACAGTCGCGCCGCCGCTGCTAAGGCGTCGCGCATGATCAACGGATAGGCAGTTGACAACCGGGCGGTGGCACGGCATCGTAGGGTCGGGGTGATGTG
>JAJYVN010000228.1 GCA_021791995.1 Bacillota bacterium | reverse complement strand
CTCACAAACTGCGACAGGTGATCCACCAGATATCCACCGAGCAGAATCTCCGGAAGAATCGTCAGCACAAAGTGGTGCGTTTCGAGCGAGGGAGAACCGAAAAGCGGCAGAAGCGCGATCACGGCCGCCTCCAATCGAACATCGATGCCGGGGCGAAGCCAAAACAAGAGGACGAGCGCACCAAAGAGAACGGCGACAAAGAGGTGGTCCAGATGGGTGAGGGCCGTCGGTGGCCGGTGAAGGTAGCGCATCAACATCCCGCGGAAGGATTGATTCCAAGGTGCCGGGCCGTGTGCATAAGCAGAGGCCTCCACCGCCGGCAGGACCACCTTGACATAGTTCACTAGAGTCCGCCAAGATAACCCCAGGCCCGCGACCACACACCCCACCGCGACAAAACCGAATCCGCCGGCCGCCGCCCGCCAGCGACCACGCAACAACAGGTACGGCAATGTAATCGCAGGTGTCACCTTGAGCATGGCACCGAGTCCGAGCATGGCACCACCGGCGATCTCCGCCCTCCGCGCGTAGATGAGCCACAACCCCGCCGCAATACAGAGCAGTGTGAGGGTGTCGCTCTGACCCAAAGAAAAATTATTGAGCAAGGGGAAGGCCCAGAAGCCAAGGCTCGCCAGCAATAGACGGCGCGCTGGTCGGGGCTCGGGACAGGCCAGGAGCACGGTAGGAATCAGGGCGACAAGGTATGCCCCCATCGTGAAATAGGACCACCACTGCCGCGACTGGACGTAGTTAAGCTTAGCGAAGGGGCTGAAGAGCAACGCAAACATCGGTGGGTAACTATACAGATCCAGATGGTCGTAACCAATGCCGAGAAAGCGCATGAACTGGTCCTCGAACGGAACATTGTACATCGTGACCGTCGGCGCAAGCCCGTCCCAGATCGAACGAAAGGCCGTGTAGTACCAGGCAAAGTCACTGCGTGCCCCAACGGAACGGTTACTCAGGATGGGGGCCACGGGCTTCCAGAGGGCATGCGCCGAGAAGAGCAGCACAACCAGGGCACCAGCAATACCAAGGAGTTGCAGCACCAGCCTGCCACGCGGTCCCGCCAACGATATCCCCCTCAGAAGCGACGGGTTGCACTCTGCCCCGGTGAACCTGGCTCGACATCGGGATCGCACCGCAAACGACACACACCGGTCTGCCCCTCCGAGCCTGGTTCCCGCAACGCTGCTCTACACCGCCGCGGTGAGATCCGTGCCGCGCCCAGGGCAATCGGACCAACTCAATCCATTGGGGGGGGTTCGCTCCGAGGGGTAATCCGACCTTCTGGCACATGTTCTGATTCGACTGGGTCCCGGAGTGGGAAAAGAGCGATGGTGTGGACCACCACTACTCGAAACGAATGGCGAGCTCACGGACATCCTGCCCAAGAATCCGATAGCCGCGTAGAACGGGCTGCTCCGGGTGCAAGAGGGATGCGATCAGATAGATCGATTCCGGATAGAACGCAAGCCGAATGTCGGTGTGCGAGGGATACGCCTCCGATTGCGGGTGGGAGTGGAAGATGGCCCAAAGGTCCTCGCACCGCCGTTCGATATCAAGCGTCGCGTGTAAGAGGTCCTCCGGGTGGATCGAGTAACGCACCGGGCTCTGATCCGCGTTGCGGGTCGGATAGAAACGCAATGGCCTTCCAGCCCTGCCCGCCACGAGGCCACAGGACTCTAGTGGTCGCTCCACCAAGGCGTGCTCGATCATTTCCCGCATCATCGCCGCCGGAATTCGCAACTCTTCCGTCACAGTCGACTCCCCCTCAACTGAACCGCAACGCCCACGACAGCATGCTCGCATATCGATCGCCGCCGTCCGGGAGGATCGTGGCTACACGCCGACCGGGGCCGAGCTCCGCCGCCAACCGCCTGGCCGCCCAAACGGCCGCACCTGCAGACGGACCGACGCAGATTCCGTCCTGCCGAGCCAACCGGCGGGCTTCCCTCCATCCGTCCTCATCCGAACACGGCAGGATGGTATCAATCAACCCACGGTCCAGAACACCCGGGACAAAGCCCGCACCCAGACCGTGTAGGTGGTGCTGCCCCGGACGCCCGCCGCTCAAGACCGGACTACGTGCTGGTTCAACGGCCACGACACGAATCTCCGGGAGCTTATTCTTGAGGTAGCGGGCAACGCCAGTGAGTGTCCCTCCCGTACCCACCCCTGCCACAAAGGCATCCATCCGGCCCCCACACTGTCCATACAACTCCGGGCCCGTGCCCTCCATGTGCGCGGCGGGGTTGGCCTCGTTCTCGAACTGCCGCGGCCAAAACGCACCACGGTGATGCACGACCTGCTCTGCGGCGTAAACCGCCCCGCTCATGCCCTCCACCGCAGGTGTGAGGAGTAGTTCCACGCCGTACCACGCAAAGAGGGCTTGGCGCTCCGCGCTCATGTCCTCCGGCATCGCCAACACCAAGCGATAGCCTCGCACGGCACAGACGACAGCCAGTCCGATACCCGTGTTCCCCGAGGTTGCTTCCACGATCGTATCGCCCGGTTTGAGCCGACCGTCGGCCTCTGCCGCAGCCACCATCCCGAGTGCAATCCGATCCTTGACACTGCCGCCCGGGTTCTGCCACTCCAACTTCGCCACGATCTCCGCCTGTCCGTCCACATGGCGCAAACGGACCACGGGCGTTGCGCCAATCAGGGATAGAACATCGGGCACAATCCCCGCGCGCAACGCCAGTGCCTTGTGCCAATCCACGCTAGCGCCCCCTGCTCGGCGCAGCATCTTCAACGGGCAACTGCAGGTTCCTCCATGCGATCATGCCGCCCTCCAGATTATACGTCCGGGGAAAGCCGAGCTCTCGAAGGACCGACGCGGCCCGTGCGCTGCGAAGGCCCACCATGCAGACCACGATCGTCTCCCGTCCCGGATCCAGCGCCTGCGGCCCCTCAGCAGCCAGCTGACGCATCGGGATGAGGCGTGCACCCGCAATATGGTACTGCGCATACTCATGCGGCTCACGCACATCCACGACGAGGGCACCACGCTGGATTCGGTCCCATGCCTCCGACGGAGAGACGGTATCCATCGCCGCCGGTGCATCGCCGATCACATGCTTGCCGTCATGGTCAGGCCCCGGCACCCCACAGAATCCCTCATAGTCGATGGGCGCCGTGATCGTCGGGTGGTCTCCACACACCGGGCATTGGGGATTACGGGTCCACCGCAACCGTTGATAGTCCCCATTCAAGGCATCGTAGAGGATCAGACGACCAGCGATCGGTTCCCCGATTCCGAGCAGAACCTTGATAGCCTCGATCGCCTGCAGGGTCCCCATATGCCCCGCCATCGCACCGACGACGCCGCCCTCCGCACAGCTCGGTACCGACCCAGGAGGCGGTGGAGCAGGGAACAGGCAGCGGTAGCAGCCCTGTCCCGGCAAAAAGACCGTCGCCTGCCCCTCCCACTTGAGGATGGAGGCGTCAATGAGAGGCTTTCCGAGGAACACACACACGTCATTGAGGAGGTAGCGCGTCGGGAAATTATCGCAGCCGTTAATCACGAGGTCGAATGGGCTGATGATCTCCTCTGCGTTCTCTGCCGTAATCACCGTCGGAAAGACCCGCACATCGACATCCGGATTCAAATCCTCAATGTGCCTGCGTGCCGATTGCACCTTCGGCCGTCCCACATCGTGATTGAAATGCAGGATCTGGCGCTGGAGGTTACTCAGGTCGACCCGGTCACCATCCACAATCCCGATCGTACCGACACCGGCTGCGGCAAGATACACCGCCGCCGGGGGACCCAGACCGCCCGCACCAATGATCAGCACCTTGCTATCCAAAAGTTTACGCTGGCCGGCAACCCCAACCTCCTCCAGACGGATGTGACGACTGTATCGTTCGAGCTGTTCACGATTGAGGAGCGGCCGATACTCCCCACCCGCCATCGCGGGGATTAGCGCAACCTCGTCACCATCCACTAGGGCCGTTTCGGTCCCCTGCAAAGAGCGCACTTCCACCTCGTTCACATACACGTTCAGATGCCCAGGAAGCCCGCCGTCGGGGGTGAGGATATGCGCGCCTAGTGCAGGATAGGTCCGTGCGAGCGCACCCAGAAGCTCCGCAACCGAGTTCGCATCAACCTCCACCCGAGACTTCTGCCCGGCATGCGGGCGATAGGGAGTTGGAATATACACGGAGACAGACATGGCCACCACTCCCGTCTCGCGATCCAATTCTGACTAAACCCTGTTGCTATACGGCTTTCTATTCTATCGAGCCCCAGATGGGGCGTCAAGGCGGCGCATGCACTCACCTAAAATGGAACCAAGAGGCCCCCGGCACCCTCAGATGGAAAGGTTATCGAAGAGATGTTCGTTGCCGATGTCACTGGCGGCCCGACGGGAGTATCTGGCTTTGATGCGGGATCGCTATCGGGCAGCTGGGGGGAAGGCTGAGGGATCCCATCTCGTGACCGAGGTGGTGGATGCTTGCGCCTACCACCGCAAATATGCGATTCGGGTGTTGCGTGCGCCGGCCCAGTCTGGGAGGTCAGCGATCAAGCGGTGGCAACAGAGGCAGTACGCTGATGCTCTCTCCGTGCTTGGGGCGGCGTGGACAGCCCTCGACGACCCTTGTGCGGAGCGTGTGCACCGCGTGCTGCTTGCCGCCGTATAACAACGAGCAGAGCACGGAGAGGTGGGGCTGACGTCCACGATGTACGAGCAACGAGCGCAGATCAGCCGTGCATACGCATTCGGTCAGGCCGGTATGGGCGAGGCGTTCGGCGCAGGTGTGATGGGTTAGGCACCCGGCATCCGAGGCGTTGGTACGGGAAGGGGGGCTGAACACGGCGTCCAGCCCTCTTGATGCTGGCCGTGTGGCAGCCATGGGGGCCGGGTAGGGCAAGGTGTTGCGGGGCATGGCGCGGACGCTGCGGGTGACGAGCCCGCGGCGTACGTATTCGGTAAGCTGCGCCAAACACCTGTCGGCGGCGATGGAAGGAGGGGCATGAGCCGGGGGCGGGCGGGACGCTGAGAGGGACTGGACAGGACTGAGCTGAGCTG
>JAJYVN010000227.1 GCA_021791995.1 Bacillota bacterium | reverse complement strand
GACCGCCACAAGCTCCGCGCCAAACCCATCAAAGACATCTATCTCCTTCCGCTCGATCGCCGCTTCCGTTCCCTCCTCACCGAGCCCTTGCCTCACCCCTCCTCCCCGCAGCTCACCGAATAGGTACGGGATCTCTGCGGCTCCAAGGAGTCGCCTCGGCATGGGCCGACCAATTGCTCGATATCACGTGGAGTGCGTTGGGACGGGGCGTGAATCCTCCGGTCCGCAGCTACTTTCACGGTACGAGCGCCTGCCTGTCTGCCCTTTATCGGGCGGAGCGGTACGGTGAGCGCGTCGAACTGCTGAAGGATGAGGCCTTTTGGCCCTACAAGCGTTGGGCGGTGAAGGCTATGGGCGCCATGGGCCAAAAAGACGAAGCCATCCGCATGGCGGAAGCCTCCCGCGACCGACGGACGGATGACGCCGACGTCGATGAATTGTGCGAGGAGTTGCTCCTTGCCTCGGGACGTGTCGATGAAGCATACAAACGCTACGGTCTGGAGGCCAACCGCTGCGGAACCTATCTCACGACGTTTCGCGCCATTGCCAAGAAGTACCCACAGAAGCCTCCCGAAGAGATCCTGGCGGACCTTGTTGCGGCGACGCCGAGAGAGGAGGCAAAGTGGTTCGCTACGGCCAAGGATCTCGGCCTCTACAAGACGGCGATTGCGCTCGTCGCTACCTCCCCCTGTGATCCGAAGACCCTCGCGCGCGCTACGCGTGACTTCGCGACCTGGGAGCCCGAATTCGCCGTAGATGCTGGCTATTCGGCCCTGCACTGGGTTGCGGAGGGATATGGTTATGAGATCAGCCACGCAGATGTCCGTATGGCCTACGCCTCGGCGATGAAGGCGACGGAAGCGTTGGGACGTGGTCCTGACACCAAGGAGCGCATCCGGGCCCTTGCCCAGGGCCATAATTCTGGCTTGTTGGCGGACGCCCTTGGATTCGAGCTTGGCCTCCGTCGCTGAAATGCCGTGCCCTCTTCATCGGATCAGCGCGATGCCGACGGCAACGGCTAAGAGGGCGATCCCCGCGAGGAACTCGCCGTAGCGTCCTGCGATCCGTCGTAGGGTGGCACCGGCACGGAGGCCAAGATAAGTCAAAAGGAAAGCCTGGAGGGCAAGGGCAGGGGCCAGGATCCGGAGCGGTACGCGCGCGACGCCGGCCGCCAGTCCAGCACCGAGTTCATCGGTGCTGACGCTGAGACCAATGAGGATGAGACCCCATCCAGCAGGGTGTCTTTGCGCGAGAGTCTCGTCTTCTGCGGATGCATCGTTTGGTGTCCCGAGCTCCCGCCATCCCTCCACCAACTCGCGCAGACCAAGGAAGACAAGGAACGCAGCCGCTCCCCACACCGCGTATCCCGATGCCAATCTCCCGACCCACTGCCCCACCAGTGCCCCGACCAGGGGCATGCCACCTTCGAAGAGGGCCACCACCACCGCGAGGCGCTTGCGTGCGACACCGGCCGTTCCAAGACCCACCGCCACAGCCAGGGTATCGATGCCGAACGCGGGGAGGATGGCCAAGGCTCCCCAACCGCGCAAGCCGACCCCCCCCTACGCGATCCACCGGGTCATCGCGGGTCCCTGTGTTCGAGGGATGTTGGTCGGCGCTGGTTCGGCCGTTTGGATCTTTGGCAACGGACACAGGTACCGGCTAGGTGTGTGGTGCCGGTCGCGCCATCCTCCAGGCATCCACGCTCACGATGGTTGCGACCAACGCGAAGGCCACCAAGCCGTCCCAAGCACCGAGTGGGTGTGCCAGAAGCGCAACGATCCCAAAGGCCACGATCAAAGCAACGAACTGGAAGCTGTCACCCACAAAGAACTTCCAGAGATAGCGGCCGATTTTCGTGAGGACGTTCATGCTTGCACCCCCGTGGCAGTGCTCTGGGACGGCACGGATTGACCACGACGCAAAAAGAGGGCAATGGCACCAGAGACCACCAGGTTGCCGAGGGCCAACCAGATGACGGAGGCGTCCGATCCCCACCACGGGACGCCGACCGCTTCGCCGAGCCACAGCGTACCAAACGAGGTGAGCATTATGCCCACGGCATACTTGAGCGCGATCTCTGGTACGTTGTTCAGGAGGCGCCGGGCCGCACCAGTGGCGGTTGCCACCAGGACCAGGGCCACTGCGGCGCCGACGATCGCCGAACCCAGAGCGCGGCCTGTCGCGCCGAGGGCCAGGATGATAAAGACGACCTCGGCCCCTTCCAACAGAACCCCATTGAACGCAGCGGCAAACGCCACCTTGGCGCCGCCCATTTCCTTGAGCCCGTGATGGGGCTTATAGGCGATGCCGATGCGATAGGTTGCCTTGGCAAGCCACTTGACGCCGAAGAGGAGGAGAAGGGCTCCAATGATGCCGCGCAGAAGGCCAAGGGGTACCAGATGTAACAGGGTCTCACCAAGAATTGCCGTGACGGCTGCCAGAACCCCTGCCGCAGCCAGGCTTCCCCAGAGCGCTGGTCCCCAACTGGCCATGGCGGCAGCTGCCACCACGATTACGGCCGCCTCCACAAACTCGACCGCCGACGCCCCGAATGCGGTAGCTGCAAACCCCCAATTCACCGATCCCCTCACTCCTTGTGATGCCCATATATGCTTCCATGAATATATATTGCGTTCCGGCGCATTCTCCTCTTCCCACTACCTGACATCCTCCCCCCGGCTTTAGCCGGGGGATTCCCAGTGATCGCTCACCGAGGTTGCCCGCTTCGCCGGGGGGCCGCCCATCCGTTTCCGTGTGGGTTGATCGTCCCCTCCACAGGCCGGCACCGCCAGCCCGGCTGCCCATTCCGCGAGCCCTGCATCCTTGCTATTCTGTGCGGCATTCACATCGCGGTCCAGGGCCGCGCCGCATACGCGGCACTCCAGTACCGCACCTCACGCGAAAGGTGGTCCACGGTCTGGCCGGAGGCGCGGCACCGCTTGCTGCTCGGGTAGAAGCGGTCGACCGGAACCAAGGTGCGACCGTACCACCGCGCCTTGTACTCCAGTTGCCGCAGCAACTCTCCGAAACCCACGTCGGCGATGCGGGCCACCTTGCGCCGCGCCTTGGTGCGGTTGCGTGGGCCTTTCTGCTTACGCGCCACACTCCGTTGCACCCGAGCGAGCCGCTTCTCGTCCCGGCGCAAACGCGTTCGTTTTCCACCTTCTCCCCTGTGCTCATGGCTACCACGTCCCGCAGCCCAAGATCAATGCCTACCGTGGCATTGGTCTTGGGCAACCTGGAAACATCCTCCTCGGTCGAGCAGGAGACGAAGGAACGGCCTGCGGGGTCCTTTCTGACAGTGATGCTGGTTGGTTCCGCACCGACGGGCCGCGTCCAACGGATGGCGAGCGTGCGGTTTCTTTCCTTCCACCGGAAGCCACCGATGCGGTATGGGGGGCTCTGCCGATCGTGCTTCCGGTGAAGACGTCGGTATTGGACGCGACCCGCGAAGAAGCGGACGAAGGCTGCATTCAGATGCCGTGGGGCCTTGTGCAGTGGCACGCAAGACACCTCGGCCAGCCAGAACTTCTCCGGGGCCCTCTTCACCCGCACCAAGAATCGATCCGTTTCTGCGTCATTGGTGCGCTCGTAGTGCTCGAACCACGCCACGGTACGCAGGGCGAGCGCCCCATGATAGACGTATCGCCGGACGCAACTGTAGGTCTGCGGCTCCTTCGGGTAGAAGCGGCACTTGTACGCCTTACGCTCCATGCCTTGCATTATACATAGCACACACAACGAGAGACGTAAGCGAATCGGCTTATCCCCATGCCGAAAGGCAGGGACTTACATCGTGTCTCTTTGGTCAAACCGCTAGCGTCCGCCTCCTGGATGATCTAGGGAAAAGACTTCAGACGATCGGGATGGTCACGACGTCGCCTGGATCCGTCGCCGCGTCGCCGTAACCAGCTTGGGCAGGGCCGAATCCGGGAATGGGGACACACAACTGACGTTGATCTCGCACAGAGTGCAGGCGGTTTCTTCGTCTGCAGGCCCGCAGAGGAGGTCCGCATCCCAGATGACGGGGAGGGATTCCGCTGGAATATCGAGGATGTGCTGAAGTTGAGGAAGCCACTCCGACTCCATCCTGCTCTTGAGAGATTGCAACTCGGGTTGGCTCGCGTCGCAGTATTGTCTTGGCTCAGGCGGTGGGGGTGCGCCCCCGTTCTCCGACCAGACCAGGGCTGTGACGTGCTGGCGCCCGAACCCCACCACTTCCGCGTGGGTCATGTAGCAGCGGACCATTCCATTCGGAACGGGCGACCGGAATGGTTGGTCGATCATGCGCCCCTCTCCTTCGAAATATGGGGCGCATGCGGTTGCGAAGTCGCGAAGCCGCATCTCACGCACTGGAGCGTCGCGCAGTGCGTGAAGTACCCGTATCATCGGGTCTTCGCCAGGACCGGACAGGGCGACGCGCCACACACCACTTCCACCATTGCCACGGAACTGCTTCAGTACACGAGAGCTTCCATCGGCCAGCCGAACGGGCAATTGGCGGTGGAGCTCCTCCACGCTATGGTAGACGTGGATGTCCCCGCTCGACCAAGACATCTCTTGCGTCTGAACGAGAACATCCTTGGTCCCGATCTTCAGGATAGTGTCCGGATGGGCACTGACGAACACTCCCGCTTGAGCGACCTCCCGGAGCATCGCGTCGAGTACGGCGCGGTTGTCTACGGCGTCGAGGGGATTCACCCATATGAGAGCTGCATCCATCCCACGCAGCGCATGCCGGACCTCGTCCACGGCCTCGTCTCGATAAGGTATTAACTCGGGGATGATGCCCTGGCGTTCAAACTCCTCGCACACCCCTTGGAAGCGATGCTGGGCATGGGCACTGGGCGCTGATCCAGGAACACTCGCATCACCGGAATAGACCACCGCAACGTGGGGGATCATACGCATCACCGTTCCTGTTCTTATAGTCTTTTATTTCCGGCTACTGCCGGTTTCCTATTGGAACGTTCCTGCTTCGCAGCAGCCGGTTTCACCAGGCCGTTCTCCTGGCCAGAGCCTTCTGCTCCACAGGCG
>JAJYVN010000226.1 GCA_021791995.1 Bacillota bacterium | reverse complement strand
CTTCTCATTTAAGCCAGAAGCCCGCTCGGCCACCGCAGCCGTAACCTCATAACCACGATCCGTTGCCGCCGCCACCAAGCGATCCTTCTGCCGCTGCAGGTTGCCCGCCTCTGCCTGCTTCTCGGAGGAAACCCGAGCGTAGACACCGCAGCGTTCCTTGCCACCGGACCTCGCAGCAGGGCATCCATATCCCGCGACGAGAACCGGCGCTGCCCGCTCTGCAGGCGGTCGGCACCAGCCGCCCGACCGCCTGCAGAGCGGTAGATCGTGCGGACCGAGATGCCCAGTCGTTTCGCCGCCTGCCCCGTCGAGAGCACCCGTTCCCCTGCCATGCAGGCATCATCCGATCAGGGGCAGGCGCTGTCAGGGCCCTATGCCAACTCGGGAACCCGCCCCTCTTCGTATCTTGAAGAAGGTTGTGGTCCAAAAGCCGTACGGGTCACCCATTCGTCGTCTTGAGAGTGCGTGGATCCAGAGGTGCCAGGAGCACGGTGACCGCATGGGCCGCATTCGGATCGAACGACCGCGATGGGCCCTCGCGCTCTAAGGCGACGCACCGCCACCTCCCCCCTGACACTCCCGCCAGCGTTCACGCACCAGGGGTAGGGCACCGGACGCGGACGCCACGCCAAGGTCGAGCCAGATCGCGTCGGGCTCGCGCCGGAACCATGTCAGCTGTCGCTTCGCATACTGCCAGGTGGCCGTTTGAAGTACCTGTCGCAGATCTTCCCGGTCGATTTCGCCCGCAAGGAATCGCAACGTCTCCTTATAGCCAAGCGCCTGCATACTCTGCGCCGCGCTGGGAACACCCGCCTTTTGCAGCGCAGCCACCTCCGCGATCAATCCCTCCGCCAGCATGGAGTCCACGCGGGATGCAATGCGCGTCTTCAGGACATCGCGTGGGCGGTTACAGACCAGAAAGCAAGCGGACTGTGGCTGTGCCTGCCCCTTGCCCTGTTCCCATGCCTCCGAGATGGGCCGCCCTGTGTGTGCATACACCTCAAGCGCCCGCACGATCCGGCGCAGATTCCTTGGATGAACGACTGCGGCCGCCTCCGGATCCACCGCCCGCAGTCGTTCATGCAGCGCCCCTGGTCCCTCCCGCGCCGCCACCTCCTCCATCTCCCGCCGGAATTGTTCATCCGGCGGCACCGCAGGAAGTGCATCCCCACGCAGCAGGCTACGAATGTATAGGCCAGTGCCGCCAACAATGATCGGAACCCGGCCCCGCGCGGAGATATCCGCCAATGCGGGCACAGCCAGCGCTCGGTACTGGGCCATCGAAAATCTCTCTGCGGGATCCGCCACATCGAGAAGGTGATGCGGTACCATGGAGCGCTCCACCGGCCCGGGCTTCGCGGTCCCAATGTTCAGCCCGCGATAGACCATTGCGGAGTCCGCGCTCACAACCTCCCCGCCCAGCTGTCGCGCCACGGCCAAGGCCAGATCCGACTTGCCAACGGCCGTGGGACCCGCGATCACAAGGACCGTACGGACTCCTCCTCAGTGCCGACCAAAGTGTCGCTCCAATTCTGCGGTGCCCAAGCGCAAAAAGGTGGGGCGGCCATGGGGACAGGTGAAGGGATCCGTGCAGAGGGACAGGTCCGCCAAGAGCGCAACGCAGTCCTCCGGGGTCAGTGCCTGCCCCGCCTTTACAGCCGCCTTGCAGGCCGCTAGGGCGCGGTGGGCACGTCGCACCGGATCCTCCTGCCCACCGACCTCCCATCGGTCCAAAACCTCCGTTAGCGGACCCGAAAACCCCGAAGGCACTGCCCGCACCAATAGAGTGTGTGAACCAAACTCCTCCACGGTATAGCCGGAAGCCTTAATCGCCTCTGCTGCCTTTTGCCAGATGGCCCATTGCGTGAGGCTCAACTCCACGAGGGCCGGGGTGACCAACCGCTCGCGCACAGCGCTTGGCTCCGCCTGCAAGCGCTCGAAGAAGACGCGCTCGTGCGCGGCATGTTGGTCAATCACATACAGGCCGTCCTCCCCGCGAGCGACAAGGAACGACTGGCGAATCTGCCCCAGCGGTTCGAGTTGGGGAATGCGTGGGGTGGGAGCGAGCGGAGCGGGATCTGTTCGCTCCCATACAATGGGCTCCTCTCGGACGGTGTCAAAGAGACTCCGATCCTCCGATGCCCCACGCCAACCAACCGCAGGGCCGTCATGCTGAACCGGCAGATCGGGCACGAGCTCTGCCGTGCGCAGCGTAGCGGTGACGGCTCGATGCACCAGCGCGCGCACGGCACCCTCATTGCGTAGGCGCACCTCCCGTTTACTCGGATGCACATTGACGTCATACTCCCCATCCGGTCCGCTCAGATCCACTGCATAGACCGGATAGCGATGCACCATCAGAAGACCACGGTACGCCGCCTCCACCACCCCCTGGATGGCCGTGGGACGGACGGGTCGACCTTCCACCGCCAGATACTGCCAGCTGCGATTGCCTCGACAACTCGTCGGGGGAGCGATCAGTCCCGTAAACCGCCAGCCACTGGCCGAAGCATCCACCGGGAGAAGGGTCGCTGCGACCTCTGCTCCCCAGAGGGCCGCCGCCGTGGCGCGCAGGTCGCCGGACCCCGGGGTGGCCAGAATCTCCCGTCCATCTTGGCAGAAGGTGAAGGCGACATCCGGACGGGCCAGGGCCTCCGCGGAGACCACCTCAAAGATCGCCGCACCTGCAGAAGAGCGGGACGGCCCTTGCAGGGCCTGTCGCCGAGCGGGAAGGTTAAAGAAGAGGTCGGAAACGTCCACCACCGTGCCCGGTGGCCCCCCGGCAGGAGAGAGTACGGGCGGGGAGCCACCGGCGGAGGACACCAGCGTCCCACCATCTTGGTCAGCGCGGCGTGTGCGGAGCTCCAACCGGGCCACGGCAGCGATGCTCGGTAACGCCTCCCCCCGAAAGCCGAGGGTCTCGATCCCGATCAGATCCTCGACCCTGCGTAGTTTGCTTGTCGCATGCCGTAACAGGCACACGGCCGCGTCTTCGGCGTCCATACCCTCACCATCGTCTGTCACGCGAATCCGTTGCAGCCCTCCATCCCAGATCTCCACGACCACACGGTGCGACCCAGCATCGAGCGCGTTCTCGCAGAGTTCCTTGACCACCGATGCCGGACGCTCGATGACTTCGCCCGCAGCGATGCGGCCACTGACCTCCGGATCTAGGACCGAAATGCGTCCCACACGCCCACCCCATCAAAGAAGCGTACTCGGCGCTAGTATACCGGCTTTGGGCATCACGACACCGACGGTTTGGTGTGCGGCGCCTCGCCCAGTGCAACGGAAAGCTGCGCGGCCACACCCGCCCGCGTCACGGTCAGATGCACCGTCTGCCCTGGTTCGGCCTCGTTGAGGGCAAGCACCAGTTGGTAGTAGTTGAGCACGGGGCGTCCGTTCCAAGCCGTGATGACATCCCCCGGCTGGACCCCCGCATTTGCCGCCGGACTGCCCGAACGGACCGCTGCCACCGCCACGGTTTGTGCCTGTGTGGGCAGGGCGCGCTGCGGCTTGACCGCAATGTTCACCCCGAGATAGGCCTCTCGCACGTAGCCATAGCGCACAAGCTCATGGGCCACCCGTTGCACGGTGCTTGAGGGAATGGCGAAACCCAGGCCGGACGCCGCAACCGAAGTCTCTGCTTGGGTGATCTTCATGCTGTTGATGCCGATCACCTGACCCGCCGTATTGAGAAGTGGCCCTCCGGAGTTGCCCGGATTGATGGCGGCGTCGGTTTGAATCATCTCGGTGACGCGCTGATCACCGGTATTGGGCGGATAGAGCATGGGTCGCATCGCACTCACGATCCCCGCCGTCACCGAACCAGCGAACGCGGGACCGAGTGGATTGCCGATGGCGATTGCCACCTGCCCTGCAACCACATCGTCACTGTTGGCGAACGTGGCGGCCGTCAACGCTTCCTTGGCGTTGATCTTGATGACCGCCAGATCGGTGGCGGTGCTCTCGCCGATCAGGCGCGCCGGATACTCTTGGCCGTTAGCGAGGGTCACGGTCAAGCTCTGGTATCCCGACACAACATGCGCATTGGTAACAATGTAGCCGTCCTGGCTGAAGATTACACCGCTGCCATAACCCGTCGCTTGCATCGGACCGTAAAAGAGATCCGTCGTCACGGTATTGTTTGTCACCAACACCACCGAGGGTGCAACACGCTGGTAGACAGCCTCAATGGCGTTGGTGACCGGTCGTGCGGCAGAGAGCGGCTGCGACTGCGCCTGCACGAGGGGCCCCGGCCAAAAGGGCCTGTCATACGCGGAGATAAGCGCCAGCGTGGCCCCGGCGGCCAGGATGCCACCGACAAGTGCCCCACCGATCATCGTGCGAAGCCGACACACCCCTCGCTTCGTTGGGCCGCCCATTCCATCACTCCACCCCTCTGGGCGAAAACCGCCCATGGGCAGATCTTTTCCGCGTCGACGCCCCTGCGATACCTCCTCATTCTGGGGGCAAAGCCACCGCCGCTTGGGCATCGGCATGAAGAACAAAGAGCAGGTCCAGCGCCTGGATCGGTGTGAGGCGCAAAGGATCAACCGCCGCCAGGCGTCGCGCTACCTCCAGTACCGCGGAAGGCACCGCTGGCGATTCCGTGGATCGGGATTCCTTGCGATCGAATCGCTCGAGGGTGGCCGCCACCCCCGCCTGCAACCCTCCGCCCTCCTCCAGGTGTTGCAACAGTTCCCGGGCGCGATCGCAGATCGCTTGAGGCACCCCGGCGAGTGCCGCGACCACGACACCATAGCTCCGCGCTGACGCCCCTTCCGCGACACGATGCAGAAAGACAACGCGATCGGCCTCCTCACTGACCACGGCATGCAGGTTGCACGCCCCTGGCAGCTTGGGGACCACCGTGGTCAATTCGTGGTAGTGCGTCGCAAAAAGCGTTCGCGCACCGAGCCGACGCGTGACGTCTTCGCTGACGGCCCAAGCGATGGAGAGGCCGTCCAGCGTCCCCGTACCCCGTCCAATCTCGTCCAGCAGAAGCAGGCGCCGCCGGGTGGCCTGCGCCAACAGGCTGGCC
>JAJYVN010000010.1 GCA_021791995.1 Bacillota bacterium | reverse complement strand
TCCCCCAGCTGCAAGAGGCGCAATGCATTCGCCACGCCAGGACGACTCCGGCCCAGCCGACTACTCAACTCCTCCTGCGTGAGTCCAAATTCGTCGATCAATCGACGGAAGCCCTGTGCCTCCTCGAGCGGGTTCAGTTCCTCCCGTTGCAGGTTCTCGATCAATGCAACCTCCACAACTTCCGCGTCACTAAAGTCCCGCACCACGACGGGTACCTCCTGGAGACCCGCCAACATCGCCGCCCTCCATCGGCGCTCCCCAGCCACCACCTGATACCGCCCGGCGACGGGCCGCACAATTAACGGCTCCAGGACTCCATGCGAACGAATCGACGCCGCCAGTTCTTCCAACCGGGCAACATCCATCACCCGTCGCGGCTGATCCGGATTCGCATCCAGTTCCGCGACACCTACCCGCCGCACCAAATCCCCATCCTTTGGAACGATCTGCGGCAGCAGATCATCGAGCCCTCGGCCCAGTCGCCTTTGCGTTCCGGGCACGCTCCAACACCTCCTCCGCCACGTCACGATAGACACTAGCCCCTCGTGACTTCGCGTCGTACACATCAATCGGCACCCCATGACTCGGCGCCTCACTGAGGCGAACATTCCGGGGCACGACGCTCCGCAGCACCTTCCCTCGAAACGCCCGCTTCACCTCTTCTGCCACCTGAAACGCGAGGTTGGTCCGCCCATCGAACATCGTCAAAAGCACCGCCAGGAGCTCCAACTCCGGATTCCACGATTCCTGCACCCGCCGGACGGCTCCCACCAGTTGAGCAAGACCCTCCAGCGCATAGTACTCACACTGCACCGGAACAAGGACCCCCTCAGCAGCTACGAGCGCATTGAGCGTCAACAACCCGAGCGACGGAGGACAGTCGACCAGCACCATGCCGAATGAGCCAGCCACGCGACGAATCTCGCGCTGCAGTATCGATTCACGTCCCGCTACTCCAGCCAACTCCATCTCTGCGCCTATGAGTTGCGCACTCGCAGGCAGAACGAATAAGTTCGCCACGCTCGTGCCCCGCCAACAGCGTTCCACCGGAACCCCCCGTAGAAGCACATCGTATATGCCGAGACCCGCTCCGTCGGAAGCAACACCCAACCCGCTGGTTGCATTACCCTGCGGGTCCGTATCCACCAAGAGCACCCGTTCCCCCAACCGCGCCAGGGAAGACGCAACATTCACCGCCGTGGTCGTCTTGCCCACGCCGCCTTTTTGATTCGCTACTGCAACGATGCGAATCACGCGCCCGCCTCCACCTGACCCACTCATAGTGGTCTGCGCTGAATCATGGCATTTCTCCTGGGATACTCCTCTGACGGTTTCCGGGTTGCCCCGATCACAACGATGCGCCGTGACCCTGCGTTGCTCGGCAATTCGACATGGTGGTGCGCCTGCACCTCCCCACCCAGAACGCACAACGCCTGCTCCGACGCCTCCAGTTCCTGCTCGAGACGTGGCCCCTTGAGTGCAACCACCCGCCCTCCCACCCGGCAGAACGGTAGCGCCAACTCAAGCAAAATCGGCAGCGGAGCGACCGCGCGGCACAGCACACAGTCAAACCAGCCCCGCCACAGCGGATCATGCCCCAACTCCTCTGCTCGGCCTTGCACCACCCGAACAGGGATCTCGAGACGCAGCGCGGTATCACGCACAAAGTCTGTCTTTTTTTTCTCCGCGTCCAGAAGGGTGAAATGCGTCGAGGGACACATTACCGCCAGCACCAGGCCTGGGAACCCAGCACCCGTTCCCAGATCCAATACTCGTTCGCCTTCCTGCAGCAAAGCCGGGGCCAAACAGGTAAGCGAGTCGACAAGATGCTTCAGGCGCACGTCATCCACCGACGACAACCCCGAGACGTTGCTCCGCGCGCCCAGAACGGATTGCGCAATATGGCCCAGTGCAGCCAACTCACGCTCCTGGAGTGTAATCCCTACGCTCGCAGCGTCGCGGCACAGCGCCTCGCTGTCCTCGGAACGCCAAGTTCCCGTCATCTGATCGCATCACCTCGGCTAGGACCTCCCCGCCCAGGCCCCCGGCACTTGAACAACCACCAACGCGTTTTCCTCGTACCCCAGAAGCAGAAGGGTTCGCTCGCTCGAATGACCGGTCATTTGGCAGGCGTGATCACGACATGACGGTGATTACCGTCACCTTCACTCGCAGAGGCCACTCCGGGGATACCTTTCACCGTCACATGGATGATCCGGCGCTCCGCCGATGTCATCGGTTCGAGACTTGTCGGCCGCCCCGTCCGCAGCACTGTCTCTGCCGTACGCCGCGCCAGCGCCTCCAGCAACTGCCGTTGGCGGAGCCGATATCCGTCACATTCGAGTTCAAGACGGCGACGATCTAACGAGACCCTTGTGGCAACAGCATCACACAGTCGCTCCACTGCGTCCAATGTCTGCCCATGCCGTCCAATCCACCGGCCCGAATCGTCTCCGGTGAGACACAAGCGAACCAACTCATCCTCCGGATCTGCCGGACCGAGCACGACCGTCACCGAACTGCCCATTCGACTCGCAAGGTTCTCGAGGAATTGCCTCGCCGCTACTGCTTTGGAGAGCCGTCTCACTCGGACGCGTGTCGGCCTCACCGACAGCCCAAGCCAGGAGCGACCACCTTCCTCCAGAATCTCCACTTGCACCTCGTCCCGACTCAAGCCGAGTTGACGCAGCGCATCCGCGCAGGCCTCGTCCACCGATCGTCCCGACGCTTCCGCCTCAAGACTTTGATTCGGCATGCCCGTCCACTCCCTTGGGGCCGCGCCGCAACCCCACGGTCATATACTGTTGCGCAACAGTCAGAATATTGGACACAACCCAGTATACCGCCACACCAGACGCCAAACGATAGAAAATCACAAACGTGAGTATCGGCGCCATATACATCATCATCTGCATCTGTTGCCGTGTCGAACTCGGCTGCAGCGCCATGCTAGCTCTCGTCTGCCAATACGTCGAGAGTCCACCCAATACGGGCAGTATGTAAAGGGGATCAGGCTTACCAAGGCTTGGAAGCCACAGGAATCCCCCGGGGAACTTGAAGCTGTGCAGCATGTCATAGAACGCCCACATGATCGGCAGCTGCAGGAGCGTCGGCAGACATCCCAAGAGCGGATTGCTCCCGCTCTCCTTCATCAACCGCATCTGCTCCGACGCGATCTTCTCCTGGTTTCCCTTGTACTTCTGCTTAACCGAATCCAATTCGGGCTGAATCCTCTGCAAGCGCACCATGGACATCAACTGGGCGCGGTAGAGTGGGAAGAGTACGATTCGAATGGCAAGCGTCAGCAGGATGATGCCGACCCCGTAACTGCCGGTCAATCCCCCCGCGATCTTAAGCCCCTCTGTGAACACATAGATCAAACCGTGCCATAGGACCAGCAACGCTCAACCCTCCTGCGGGTGCCGTGCCTATCCGGCTTACGGCACCGGGTCCCAGCCGCCCGCGTGCAGGGGATGACACCGCAAAACCCGTTTGCATGCCAACCAACCACCACGGAGCAGTCCGTACCGTTCGATCGCCTGCTCGGCATACTGGGAACAGGAAGGCGCGTATCGACACCTCGGGGGCGATAACGGAGACACATACCGTCGATAGAAGCGGATCAAGGCCAGCACCCCGATCACCAAGCCCTTGGACAGGCCCTTGCGCTCCATCGATGCTGCGTTGGTCATCGCTCCAAAAGGTCAGCTCCCCCCATGATTCTTGCCCATTCTGATACCAGTTGCGCATGCGTTGCTCGTTCGGTCCTGCCACGCACCACAACCACCACGATTAATCCTGCACGGATTCGTGGGCCAAGGCGCACAACCTCGCGCCAACGTCGACGCAGCCGGTTTCGCAGAACAGCCTTGCCAAGGCGCTTCCCAGCAACGACCGCAACTCGCCCCGCGCCGTCCGTCTCTGCATAGCGAACCACCCCGAACCGCCCCGTCACAATCGTTCCCGTTTGAAAAACTGGGTCCAGTTCGGAAGCGCGCCCCAATTCGATCCACTCCAGCGACGGCAAACGCCGCACGGCTCGTCAGTATGAGAGCCGATGCCGCCCCTTTGCTCTCCTAGCCTTAAGAACCAAACGCCCGCTTCGCGAACTCATCCGCGCACGGAACCCATGCACCCGCTGTGCCTTCCGCCGCTTCGGCTGAAAGGTCTGTTTCACGAAAGCACCCCCGCATACGGCGATCACTGGACTTGAAAGCGTAGAGCATTATCCCCGAGCCTCCGAACACTGTCAAGGAAACACAGTTCCCTGGTCGTCCCCGACGATCTGGCATTGTGGTGTGCAGGACCTTCCGACTGTTCCGGAGAATCCACCGCTGCCGCCGCCGGGGGTCCTTGTTCCGACTCGACAGCGCCTGTATCATGAACCGCGCGGTTGAGGCTGCGAGCACCCGGGGCAAGCGTCCGTTCGCTCAGTTCCTCTGCGCCGGTAGCACGGAGCGCAGGCCGTTGGCACAAAGCGGTCTCGATCGTCTTATTGAAAGCACTTCGATGCTTCTTTCGCTCTCGGAAGCTCATGGGGAACCTCGTTTGCCGAGACCAATATGGAGGAGATCACCGTGCCAGAGAACCTCGACGCTTTGTGGAACGACACTCTTTCTCTGCTCGCGGCGGATCTCCCTAGACCGAGCTTCGAGGCCTGGCTCCGCAAGACCTTACCCCTCGCATCGTACGAGCGCTTGCTCATTGTGGGGGTTCCGAACGAATTCGCCCGCAGCATGGCCGAAAGACACACATCCCTGATCAACAAACACCTATCACGGTGTGCCGGCGACGCATGGGAGGTGACGTTTGTTATACCTCCCGAGGAAATACACGAACCGACCTCCGCAGCCGAGGAGCCGCTCCCTCCCCCCACCCCGTACGCCGACGGGAAGGGGCCTCACTCCGACTGCAACAACCAACCCATCAATCCAAAGTACACCTTCGACACCTTTGTTGCCTCCCCGAATAGTTCGCTCACATACTCCGCCTCCATCGCTGTCGCCGATGCGCCGGCACGCATGTATAACCCGCTATTCATTTACGGCGGCGTGGGTTTGGGCAAGACCCACCTGCTTCAGGCCGTCGCGAATCGAATTCTAGCCCATAGCTCCCATATGCGCATTGCGTATGTTTCCTCGGAAACCTTTACGAACGAATTGGTGAACGCGATCAAGGACCGCACCACCGAGTCATTTCGCTCTCGCTACCGCAGCGTTGACGTCCTGCTTGTGGACGACGTGCAGTTCATCGCCGGGAAGGAAAGCACACAAGAGGAATTCTTTCATACATTTAATCGTCTCTACGAAGCAGGCAAACAGATTGTCCTTACCTGCGATCAACCTCCAAAGGAAATTGCAACCTTAGAGGAGCGTCTTCGCTCTCGCTTCGAGTGGGGCCTGATCACGGATATCCAACCGCCGAATCTGGAGACACGCATCGCCATTCTCCGGAAAAAGGCAGAGCAAGACCGCTTGCCTGTCCCCCCAGAAGCGATCGAGTATATCGCAGAGCACATTCGCACCAACATTCGCGAACTGGAAGGCGCACTGATCCGCGTCGTTGCATACGCATCCATGCACAAACGCGAGATTGATCTCGAGTTTACCGAAGAAGCCTTACGGGAGATTCTACCACATGAGCAACCGCGGCTCGTGACGATACGGCTCATACAGGAAATTGTTTCTTCCTATTATGCACTTGACACCAAGGATTTCAAGATGCGCCGCCGAACGCGCAACATTGCCTTTCCTCGACAGGTTGCCATGTATCTGTGCCGAGAACTCACGGACGCGTCCCTCCCGCGCATTGGCGAAGAGTTCGGCGGCAGAGATCACACGACGGTCATTCACGCCTGCGAGAAGATCGCGCGCGAGGCACAGCAAACCCCTGGCATGACCGCCATCCTTGACACCCTGCGGGAGCGCATTCGTGGGCGCACATAAGTGTGGATAAGGCATGGACAACCCCGGGGATAACATGTCGATAGGTTGGTGATGACTTTTGGCTTGGCGCTTCACGGTTGATATTGTCGATAACTTGTCCCCTTTATCCACCATCCTATCCACAGCGGTTTTCCGCTGCTGGGGTGTCCTTTCGGCGATATCCACAGAACCCACAGCCCCTACGGCGACTACTGAATATATATCTCTAACCTGAGTATGACGGGAGGTACCTACCCGATGCAGTTCAGCATTGACCGATCCGACGCGATAACCGCTCTTGCACACGCGGTGCGCATTATTCCAGCCCAAGCCATTCGCGCTATACTTACAGGTGTTCGCTTCGCGACCGCATCTGGGATGCTCACCTTGACCGCATCTGATTCCCAACACACCTTTGTCACAACTGTCGCGGCCGCGATCGCGCAGGATGGAGCGTGCGTTGTGCCAGCGCGGTACCTCTATGAACTCATCCGGAGAATTCCGGAGGGAACGATTCGATGCACGAGCAATGACACCACAAACGAGTTACACCTAGAGTGGAAGCAATCGACATTTATCATTCCAGGGTATGCCGCAGGGGAATACCCAGCCATCAGCGCCTTTCCAGACCGCAGTGATATCTGTGTACCAACAGCGATTCTCCAAGATGCAATTGCAGGGACGATGTACGCTGCGGCAGTCGGCGACGCAGTGCGCCCGCTACTGAACGGTGTTCATTTGCAACTCAGCGCATTAAATGTACAAGCACTAGCAACCAACGGGTTTCAGGTGGCGTGGTATAATATACCGGTTGAGGCTACCTCACAAGATCAGGTGGAGTTCGTCGTTCCCGCGGTCGGCCTCGCGCACTTGCAACACTTGTTGGAGAATGGCGGCGCGACTTGCGACATCGCGACCAAAGGGAGCGAAATTATGTTTCGCGTCGGAAACAGTTACCTCTCGAGCCGTACGCTTGAGGGACGCTTTCCCAAGGTTCTCGACATCATACCCAAGGAGTATCCCATCTCTGCCGTACTCCCGCGAAGCATGTTCGCGGCAGCCTTGGAGCGTGTCTCTTTGGCGAGCGACGCAACCGCTTCCTATGCGATAACGATCTCCCTGCGATCCGACGAGCTCATCCTCTCCAGTGAGGGGCAGCTGCACGGGCAAGCCCGCGAGTCGCTGTTTGCCCACGTAAGTGGTGGCGAAATCACCCTTTCGTACAACAGTCATCAGTTGCTCGATGGCGTCCGGCGGTTCTCCTGTAGCGAACTGATCATCGAGTTCAGCAGTGTTGAGGAGATTACGCGGTTTCGTGCCGCAGACGGAGGTCCACTCATCTACATGCAGATGCCACTGCAGACCGCGGAGGAGTAAGGGATATGGCGGATGAACGTATCCTTATCGATGTCCCTGCATTGCCGATTCCCTTGGGGGCGTTCCTTAAACTTACTGGGCTCTTCGAGACGGGTGGCGCAGCCAAGATATTCATTCAGCAAGGCCGCGTAGCCGTGAACGGCGTCGTTGAGACACACCGAAGACACTCCCTTTCAGACGGAGACACGGTGGTGTTTGCGGAAAAAGCCTTTATCGTTCGCAACAGTGGGGGTTAGGGTGATTCGAGTGATCACGGAGGACTGCTTCGCTCGTAAGTGTGGAAGATATCCGTGTTTGGTTCGTGTGCAGGGCCGAGACAATTTCTCTGCGGGCACCACCGAAACGGTGCACCGCAACCCAAGTAGCAACGTGGCCACGGATCGAGCCAAAGTGGGAAGCGGCGATGTATGATCCGGGAGCATCCGGAACCACGGATCGCGTAGCATCGGGGAGCGGAAGTTGGTTGTGGATCGAAGAGGTCCGTCTCGTCAACTTTCGCAACTACTCTCAACTTATATTTAGCCCCTCGCCGCGGATTTCGCTGTTGTACGGGCACAACGGCGCTGGCAAGACGAATCTCCTCGAATCCATTGTTTACTGCACAACAGGACGATCTCCCCGTGGAGTGTCCGAGGACGCGATGCTCCGAAAGGGCACGGATTTTTTTAAGGTCACGTTGAGGTACCGAACGGATCCAGGTGGCAGTGCACGTTCTCAAGCGGTATCGTACATGGTGCAGGTCGGCCGGCGAGCGCAGTACAATGGAAAGAGCGTGGCACTGCACGCGTTAGTCGGTCAGCTTCCCGTTGTCTATTTTTGCCCGGACGATCTATGGTTGATCAAGACGGGCCCTGGGGCACGGCGGGCCCTGCTGGACCGTCTGATTACACAATTAGAGCCACTGTATGCCGACGCGTTGGCACGCTACCGGAGGGCGTTGCTCCAACGCAACGCTGTACTGCACGGAATCCGTTCCGGTTCGCGACAACCCGCGGCATTGGCGATCTGGGACGCGCAACTGGTACACTATGGTGCAGAGATCATGCGGAGACGCCAAGCGGTGGTGGGGCGACTCACGGTGGCTGCGCAGGAGGTGTTTGCGCGCATCAGTGTTGGTGAGAATCAGCTTGGCCTGCAGTATCAGGCGGGCCTTCGCGAAAACACCAGCACATCGGAGGATTGTAACTGGTCCGCGTGCTTGGAGCGCGCACTGGCGGAGGGGATCACTACCGATGTACGGCAAGGGGCGACAGGAGCGGGGCCCCACAGAGACGACGTAGTGATCCGGATGAACCACCAGTTGGCGAAAACGTATGCATCTCAGGGTCAGCAGAGGATTGCCTGTTTAGCCATCCGGTTGGCGGAGAGGGATCTCTTTCGCCAAGAGGTAGGGTATTTGCCGGTACTGTTACTGGATGATGTGCTATCTGAGTTAGACTTGATGCACCGGCGCCGTTTGGAGACCATTCTCGCGGAGGAGGGACAGGTATTTCTGACGTCCACCGAATCATCCATGTCGCGGACAGAAGATCCGAGTATACACCAGTTCGAAGTCGCCGCCGATCGAATCGACCGACAGACCTACGTTCCCTCTCCGATGTGATTGAATCCGAGCTGACGCGCCTTGCTGGCAGGGAACGTGTCGCGGCCGCGCTTGTCGCGCGCCGTTGGTCACACTTGGTCGGACCAGAGCTTGCGGCGCACACGATGCCGGACGCTGTGCAAAACGGGGTTTTAACCGTCTTGGTTCGAGACCATATATGGTTGCAGCAACTCGCTTACTTCCGGACGGAAATAACAAGAAAGGTTATTCATGTGACTAACGGTGCCATACGGCGCATCTTTTTTCAGGTCGGGATCCGCGACGCGGCGGCGCTAAAGCCACGATCCGATAGTGCTTCTTTGGAAACCGTCAAAGCGCCTCCGGACACAGAGGATGTATTCGAGGCGTTCCACAGAGTCGCTCGTGCCGCTGAGCGGCGCCGGAAGCGTCTCGAAGTGTGACCGAAGGGGGCATTTCAGCGATATGCGCTCTCGTCTCCGTCCCTCCGCGCTTATCCTGGAGTCGGGACAGGCCGTCCACATGCGCGATGTGGTGGCAATGCTTAGTCCTTCTTCCCTCGCGGCCGCAGCAACCCGCGAGTTTCTTAGCTCTTGGCGGGCCAAGGGTCTGGTCGATGAGCTGGCGGCACCTGCCTCCAGCAGATCCGGTATCGTCTGCGTGAAGCAAGTTATTCTGAGCCGAGAATCCACCGCCACACTCCTGCGCAAGCTGCGCTGAAAGGGGATCCGTTGTGGCATATGATGAATCGCACATCCAGGTGCTTGAGGGCCTTGATCCGGTACGTAAGAGGCCTGGGATGTACATTGGAGAGACGGGCGCCCGCGGATTGCACCACCTTGTCTACGAGGTGGTGGATAATTCCGTCGATGAGGCACTTGCCGATCGCTGTGATCACATCGATCTGGTCCTCCATGAAGATGGAAGCGCCTCGGTGCAGGACAACGGTGCCGGGATCCCTGTCGGCATCCACCCACAGGCCGGAATCCCGACCCTTGAATTGGTGATGACTAAGCTGCACGCCGGAGGAAAGTTCGGCGGTGGTGGGTACCGTGTCTCGGGTGGACTGCATGGTGTCGGTATCTCTGTCGTCAACGCCCTTTCGGAGTGGCTCGAGGTCTCCGTTCGACGGGATGGCCGGATCCATTCCCAGCGATTTGAACGGGGTCTGCCCGTAAGCCCAATGCGCGATGAAGGCCCAACACAGGAACACGGGACGCTAGTCCGGTTCTTGCCCGATCATGAGATTTTTTCCATCACCGCGTTCAGTCTTGAGCCGCTCGTGCAGCGCATGCGCGAACTCGCTTTTCTGAATGCAGGACTCGAGATCACTCTTGATGACCGTCGAACGCAGAGGCGCGTGTTCCTTCGCTACACCGAGGGGCTGGTGTCTTTTGTTTCCTATCTCAACAGGGGAAAGACGGCTTTACACGACCCGGTCCTTCTCAGCGGTACAAGGGGCACAACCCTGATCGACGTCGCTTTTCAGTACACCACAGCATATAACGAGAATATCAGTTCTTTCGCGAATACCATTAATACGATCGAGGGCGGAACACACGAGATCGGCTTTCGTGCCGCCGTTTCCCGGACCATCTCCGACTACGCCCGCCGCAATAATCTCTTGAAGAATACCGAGGCGCTCACGGGAGAGGACATTCGCGAGGGAATGACTGCTGTACTGAGCGTGAAGCTGCCCGACCCGCTCTTCGAGGGGCAGACCAAAACAACACTGGGCAACCAAGACGTTCGTGGAGCCGTCGAGTCCCTGGTCAACGAGCGCTTGCGCACCTATCTCGAGGAGAACCCGGCAGCAGGTAAGGCGATCGTTGAGAAGGCCCTGGAGGCGGCACGCGCTCGCGATGCAGCCCGAAGAGCCCGCGATCTGGTTCGCCGCAAAACCGCGTTGGAGGTTTCGACGCTACCGGGAAAGCTGACCGACTGTACCGAAAAGGATGCCGAGAATACGGAGCTCTTTGTTGTTGAGGGAAATTCAGCAGGTGGCAGCGCCAAGCAAGCTCGGGACCGGCGGATTCAGGCGGTTCTTCCCCTGCGGGGCAAGATCCTCAATGTGGAGCGGGCAAGGATCGACCAGGCCCTGGGGAACGAAGAGATCCGAGCCCTGCTGACGGTCATCGGCACCGGTTTTGGCGACGATTTCGACTTGGCGCGGCTTAGGTACGGCAAGATTGTGATCATGACCGACGCCGACGTGGACGGCGCACACATCCGAACACTCCTGTTAACCGTGCTGTTTCGTTACTTGCGCGGCCTCTTGGAACACGGTGCCATCTATGTGGCACAACCTCCGCTGTATATGGTGCGTAAAGGAAAGAACAGGTATTGGGTCTTTAGCGATGAGGAACGGGACCAACTGATGAAGTCCCTCGGAGGAAAGACGGATGAGATTCAACGGTTTAAGGGACTTGGAGAGATGGATGCGGAACAGTTATGGGAGACCACGATGGACCCCGCCCGCAGGACCCTGCTCCGTGTCAACATTGAGGACGCGGTGCGCGCCAATGATCTCTTTACCACGCTGATGGGGGAGTTAGTCGCTCCCCGGAGGACCTTCATCGAGGAGCACGCCTCGCAGGTGATGAATCTGGACACGATCGGCTAAGACGAGGAGTGTGCCGAGATGGCTGAACCAGAAGCCCCGCGCATCAGCGATGTCGACGTTGCGGACCAGCTCCAGCAGTCATACATCGACTACGCCATGTCCGTCATCACCCAGCGGGCATTGCCGGACGTCCGCGATGGACTGCTGCCCGTGCAACGGCGCATTCTTTACGCAATGCACGTCGCAAGGAATACGCACGAGCATGGGTACCGCAAAAGCGCCAAGACGGTGGGCGAGGTGATCGGCAACTACCACCCCCATGGAGATGTAGCGGTGTATGAGTCTCTGGTCCACCTTGCGCAGGACTTCGCGCAGCGTTATCCCCTCGTGGATGGGCACGGCAATTTTGGCTCGGTAGATGGTGATCCACCCGCGGCCATGCGATACACCGAGGCGCGGCTCTCCCAGGTGGCAGGTGAGTTGCTTGCCGACATTGATAAAAACACCGTTGACTTCGTTCCAAATTATGACGATAACACCACGGAACCCCGCGTCCTTCCGGCGCGCTTTCCAAGTCTCCTGTGCAATGGGGCCCTTGGAATCGCGGTTGGCATGAGCACCGACATACCGCCGCACAATCTCCGTGAGGTGATCGCTGCCACAACCGCATTGATCGATAACCCCCAACTTCAGCTCGCCGACCTCCAGCGCTTCATCAAGGGACCGGACTTCCCAACGGGGGGAATCATCCTCGGACGTAGGGGAATCCGCGAAGCATATGAGACCGGGCGCGGGAAGTTCACCCTCCGTGGCCGTGCGGAGGTCGTCACCAAGAAGAACGATCGCAGCGAGATTGTGATTACCGAGATTCCGTTTCGGACCAAGAAGTCGGCATTGATTGAGCGTATTGCCGCGCTTTGCAAGGAAAAGCGATTGGATGGTGTGTCTGGTCTCACGGATGAGAGTGATCGGCACGGGATGCGTGTGGTCATCGACATTCAGCGTGGTGCGGACGCGGGTCTGCTTCTGCGACGCCTGTACCGCGAGACCCCCCTCCAGCAGACATGGAGTACACGGATGCTGGCTCTGGTGAACGATCGGCCTGTCGTTCTCTCCCTGAAACGGGTGCTCGAGCATTATATTCAGCACCAGCGGGACGTGGTACTCCGGAGGACGCGCTTTGACCTTGAACGCGCGGAGAAGAGAGCAGAGATTTTACGCGGGTTACTAATCGCGCTCTCACGCCTCGAAGAAGTGATTGCCCTCATCCGAGCTAGCCAAACACGCGCCGAGGCTCGGGATGGCCTCCAAGAACACTTTGGACTGAGCGAGGTCCAGGCAGACGCAATTCTCGACATGCGTCTGGTGCAATTGACCGGTCTGGAGCGGGAAAAGCTCGAAGAAGAACTCCGCGCGCTGGACGAACTGATCGCGCGCCTCAAGGCGATCCTCGCCTCCGAGGCGGAACTGCTCGCCGTCATCAAGAGTGAGCTACGTGAGGTTGCGGAGCGCTATGGGGATAAGCGCAAGACGGAGATTCTTGATGAAGAGGCAGAGGATACCGAGTTAGAGGAAGAGATCACCTCCGAGACCGTTGCCGTGACCGTTACGCACGCTGGGTACGTCAAACGCCTACCGCTCGAAACGTATCGGAGTCAGGGGCGGGGGGGCCGGGGGATTACGGCCACTTCCATGCGCGAAAACGATTTTGTAACGCAGCTCTTCAGCGCCAATACGCGGGACTATGCCTACTTCTTCACAACGCTTGGGCGGGTCTTCCGACTCCGCGTACACGAAATTCCAGAGGGTTCTCGCACGTCGCGGGGGACGGCCGCCATTAACGTCCTCGCGTTGACAGAAGGGGAGCGCTTAAGCGCGGTGATCCCACTCCGGGATGCCCGCGCGGAGGGGGACACAGATCCGGCCGAGGAAGCACCTCGGTACCTGATTTGCGCAACGCAGGCGGGCTACATGAAGCGCATCCCTCTGAGCGCCCTTGCAAACGTGCGCCGGAGCGGCATCATCGCCATCGACCTCGGCGAAGGGGATCGGTTGATCTCGGTGCGGTTGTGCCGCGAAGACGAGGAGATCCTTGCGGGGAGCACTAAGGGTCGAGTGATCCGTTTTGGCGTGGGGGAGATCCGCGTCATGGGCCGAACCGCGCGAGGAGTGCGGGCCATGCGCTTGGCGGATGGAGACCTTGTGATCGGATTATCCGTGGCCGAAGCGGATGCCGACGTGCTGTTGGTTTCCGAGGGTGGAATCGGTAAGCGAACACGCGTTCAGGACTTCCCTCTGCACCACAGAGGCGGACAGGGGGTACGCGCGTTACGCCTGAGTCAACGCAGCGGCCGCCTGGTAGCGCTCCGTGTCGTTCATCCGACCGACGAAGTGATGCTGATTTCCGCGCAGGGCATTCTAACGCGTCAGCGGGTGGATGGGATTTCCCGACAGGGTCGATCTGCCACGGGCGTCACGCTCATGCGGCTTGACAAGGACGACACGCTCGTCGCTGTAGCCGCGTTGCCTGGCGGTGGCGAAGCCGAACTCGTCGAGGAATAGTGGTTGTTGGCTTGCGGGCGAGCCCTATTCCTCTGGGTCAACCGGTCCCTGCCATCAGGGACCGGATCTGCTGCATCAACTGGGCGGTACTTGCAAGACGCTCTTGCCGATCGAGTCTTCCAGCAAACCGCATGGGGGCACCGATGCGAACGGTGATCCCGCGGAAGATGTGGTAGGAACCCGTAATGCCCCCTGGAACGATGGGAACCCCTGCCCGGGCGGCCATCAGCACCGCTCCACCATGCCCCTGTTCAGCCAGTTCCCGGTGGCGGGTTCCTTCTGGGAATACCGACACAACGTATCCCTGCCGAAGCGCTGCGGTTGCCCGCTCAAGCGCCTGCCGATCGTAATGCCCGCGGTCCACGGGGATGCACCAGCGGCGCAGGATGGGGCCGAGGACCGGGATGGACAAGAGTTCACGCTTGGTTAGAAACTTGATGGGTTTATCCAGAATCACCATGTACATGAACATATCTAATGCACTCCGGTGATTCATCGAAAGAATGAATGGTCCCTCCGGAAGTGGTTCGCCGCAAACCTTGAGCGGACACAGCACACCGAGATAGAAGCGAAGAACCTGTCGGCATGCCCAGTACAGCAACGAGATGCGTCGTGTTTTCTCGGGAATCATCGGAGCACGGCAGCGAGACCGCCACCTTGGGGTAGCGGCCATCGGCCATTCCCCCCCCCACACGCAATGGCGAAATGGGACGACGTCTTTGGGTCCAGGAACCCAACCACGACCGCCGACGACGGACTGCATGCCCAAGGCCTGATCCCGCTGGTCCCAGCCAAGCCATCATCTCCCTTCCTGTGTGCAGCGGAAACCGCTGCCGTCATCGCGGGTCCTCGTCCGTCCACAAAATCCTGCGGGTATTGAGAAGACGCGAGAGGACCCTTTCTGTTCCCGCACCCCATACAGCCTACCATCACCTAGTGCGTGCTCTTGTGATACGATACGTGCTGGCCACGTCTGGCACCTGCCGACGGGGTGCTTCGTTTGTTTGGTTACACCCAGGAGGCGGATTTCGATGGAAGACGTAAATCGGGGCACATGGCGACTGAAGAAAGGCCTCGCCGACATGCTGAAAGGTGGCGTCATCATGGACGTGACGACACCAGAACAGGCCAAGATCGCAGAGGAGGCGGGAGCGGTTGCCGTGATGGCTCTTGAGCGCGTGCCAGCCGACGTGCGCGCGCAAGGCGGCGTGGCGCGCATGGCAGACCCCGCGATCGTGGAGCAGATTTGCGTCGCCGTCACGATTCCGGTGATGGGCAAGGTTCGACTGGGGCACTTCGCGGAGGCCCAGGTGCTGGCGGCACTCGGCATCGATTACATCGATGAGAGCGAGGTCCTGACTCCCGCCGACGAGCGTTATCACATCGATAAGCACACCTTTGCGGTTCCGTTTGTATGCGGTGCCAAGGACCTTGGCGAGGCGTTGCGCCGCATTGCGGAAGGGGCTGCTATGATCCGGACCAAGGGAGAGCCGGGGACGGGCAACATTGTCGAGGCAATCCGCCACGTTCGGTTGGTATCGGAGCAAATCCGCCAAGTTCGGAACAGCAGCGACGCCGAACTGGTCGTGCTCACCCGTGACTGGGGAGCTCCACTCGAGTTGCTTCGGGAGGTTCGTGAGCTTGGTCGATTGCCCGTGGTCAACTTTGCGGCCGGGGGAGTTGCCACGCCTGCCGACGCATCCCTTCTGATGCAGCTAGGGTGCGATGGCATTTTCGTGGGTTCTGGCGTGTTCAAGTCCAGTGATCCACTCGCTCGTGCCAAGGCGATTGTGCGTGCGACAACACACTATCAGGACCCCCAGGTCCTCCTTGAGGTCAGTCGCAACCTGGGTGAGGCAATGCGGGGCTTGGAAATGTCCACGGTGGCAGCCCCTGACCGCATGCAGGAGCGTGGCTGGTAGCAGTGGTGAAGATTGGAGTCCTGGCCCTTCAGGGTGATGTGCGAGAGCATCTTGACGTGTTGCGCGTCCTTGGCACTGAGGCACGGATGGTAACCAGACCGGCGCATGTCGCGGGATTGCAGGGCTTGATTCTCCCTGGGGGAGAGAGCACCACGATAGGGCGGCTCATGGTGGAATATGAGGTGGACCAAGCCATCATCGCCGCTGCCCGTGAGGGATTGGGTATTCTCGGGACCTGTGCGGGACTCATTCTCTTGGCGGACAACATTGTTGGGTCGCAGCAGCCACGGCTAGGCCTGCTTCCGGTCAGGGTGCGTCGCAATGCCTATGGTCGCCAGGTGGACAGCTTTGAGACGAAGATTGATGTTCCGGTTCTCGGTCCGCCTCCGGTGCGTGCGGTCTTCATCCGGGCGCCGCTTGTGGAGCAGGTTTCTGATAGGGTGGATGTATTGGCGCAGCACGGGGGGCATCCCGTCCTCATCCAGAAAGGCAAGATCCTGGGATGCTCGTTCCATCCGGAACTGACAAACGATACGCGAATCCACCAGTACTTCGTCTCGCTGGCATCCTCTGCAATGGCGCCCGAGTGAAGAGGAGAGTTGCGTTGCTGGAGTTGCGGCAGATTCGGCAGGACCCGGAAGGGATCCGGAGAGGCATTGCGAGTAAAGGCGAGCCGGGCGCCGAAGAGGCGCTGCAGGCTGCGATTTCTCGGGATGCCGAGTGGCGCGCATCGCTGACGGAACTCGAGAGGATGCGCGCGGAACAGAACAGCGTTTCCGCAACGATCGGGCGTGGTGTTCGTGGCGGTAATCCGAGACCGGAGCAACGCACCGAGCTGAAAGAGCTGTCGCAGCGGATCAAGGGGCTAGAGGAAAGGGTACGCGGCTTGGAGGCAGAGCTTCATGAGGCGCTCCTGCGCGTGCCGAACTTGCCGTCGTCACATGTTCCGGTCGGTCGATCGGAAGCGGACAATGTGGTGGTTCGGCGCTGGGGAGAACCGCCCCAATTCCGCGTTCCGCCCAAACCGCATTGGGATATCGGTCGGGACTTGGGGCTTCTAGATTTTGAGCGCGCCGGCAAGATCAGCGGTGCTCGATTCTCCATCTTCCGCGGGGCAGGTGCCGCCCTTGAGCGCGCCCTGCCCACGTTCATGCTGAAACTGCACATCGAGCGGCACGGTTGCGTGGAGATCCTCCCCCCCTTCCTCGTCAATAGCGAGAGCATGTTGGGAACCGGCAACCTTCCCAAGTTCGGCGAAGATGCGTTCCAACTGCGGGGACACGATCTCTGGCTCGTGCCCACCGCCGAGGTTCCAGTAACCAATCTCTACCGCGATGAGATCCTGCCGCCCGAAGCACTGCCAATCCGGCATGTCGCATTCACCCCATGCTGGCGCTCGGAAGCGGGAGCGGCGGGACGCGACACCCGCGGATTGATTCGCCAACATCAGTTTGACAAGGTTGAGTTGGTCCACTTCGTAAAGCCAGAGGACTCGACCGCGCATCTGGCAGAGATCGTTCAGGACGCGGAAGATGTTTTGCAGGCACTGGGGCTTCCCTATCAGGTGGTGCAGATGTGCACGGCCGATCTCGGATTCTCGCAGGCGAACAAGTTGGATCTTGAAGTCTGGATGCCAAGCTACGGTCGATACGTGGAGATCTCCTCCTGCAGCAACTACACCGACTTCCAGGCACGTCGGGCGAACATCCGATTTCGCCGCAGCCCAAATGCGCAGCCGGAGTTCGTACACACATTAAACGGATCGGCGCTCGCCGTGGGGCGCTGTTTGGCGGCCGTCTTGGAGAATGGCCAAGATGAGCAAGGCCGCATCCACTTACCCGAACCGCTTGCGGACATCTTGGGGCAGAAGTTATTGTCCTAGTTCAGATTCGGCTTGTGCCCGCTTCCGCGCGGATCGTCGCGACCGGCCGGTCCCATCTGCCACAGATCCCCGAGGGTCACCAACCGATACCCCTGCTTCCGAACGTCCTTGATGATTGCCGGCAGGGCGAGATCGGTTTGCGTGCAGGTGTCGCTGGCGTGCAGCAGGATGATGGCGCCAGGGAAGACGCCGTTGGAGACGCGCTGTTCGATGACCGTAACGCCAGGATTCATCCAGTCTCTGGAGTCAATCGACCAGATGACGGTCTCGTACCCAAACGTATGTGCCACCTCTATCAGCCGCGGGCTCCAGTCCCCGTTCGGCGGGCGGAAAAAGTGAAGGGGACTGCCCGTGTACGAGCGGAGGATCGAGTCGGCGGCTCTGATATTTTCCGCAATGGTGGATGGTAGCTTGTCACCGAGATCCACGTGCGCCTGCCCGTGGCTGCCGATTTCCCCGCCAGCGGCACGGATCGCGGCAACGGACTGCGGATGTGTTTTTGCCCACGGTCCTGAAAGAAAGAACGTCGCAGGCTGCTTTTCGCTCCCCAGAACAGCGAGCACCTTTGGCAGCATCTTGTCGCCCCAACTCACGTCGAAGGTGAGGGCCACGGCCCGCTCGCGCGTTTGGACATAGTATACAGGGTGCGCCATGTTTGGGCTCGTCTGTGCCCGAACGGTCGTCCCGGTGAAAAGAACGGCAACTCCCAGGAAAAACACTGCTATTCGTCCCGTGCGCCGCATCTCGTTGCCCTCCCTGAATTCCTCTAGCACTAGCATGCATGTGCAGGCGTTCGGTCCATGCAGGAAGGTCATGGCGCCACGACCGTACGGCGTGCAGTACAATGCGCCCAAGGGGAGATGACCGAGCGGCTGAAGGTGCTCGTCTTGAAAACGAGTAGGCGCCCGAAAGCGCCTCGTGGGTTCGAATCCCACTCTCCCCGCCACGGGCCGTCAGGGACGCGACCCAAAGAGAATCAGGTACACGCCCATTCCGATAATCGCCATTTTTCCGTAGGGCAACCTTCCCGCGAGGCCAGCGACTCCGATGGCAGTGACAGAGACCAGGATTGTGGGGCCCACCAACCCGAGCAGACCATTGATGCGCAAGGCCGTCTCCACACGACCAGACCGGAGCATGAGCACCGCCGCCGTGGCTTCGATCGTCGCCGATATCAGTCGGATCGCGGCCATGCTGTTCACAAGGGGTTCCCGCATCGAGTGTCCCTCCCCGGGTGACGTCCCTCCTAAGGTACCGAGCGAGGTGCCGGTCGATGACGCCCGACTCGTGCAATCCTGACCATTCTTGACTTTTGGTGAGCGCGTGCCTACGATGGGCCTGGAAGGTCCGGTGGGGTGCATTTGTACCGATCGGACGTCACAAACTCCGAACCAGGTGAGGAACATGAACATTCAACGATATACCGAGCGTGCGCAACAGGCCCTCCTATCGGCACAAAATGAGGCCGAGCGACGCGGCAATCCCGAGCTTTTGCCGGAGCATCTTCTCCTTGCGTTGTTGGCAGAGGAGGAAGGTGTACCGGCGGCGGTTCTGCGACAGTTGAACCTTGATCCGGCATCCCTGGCGAGCCAGACGGAAGATGTATTGTCGCGCTTGCCGCAACAATCCGGACAGATGGCGCAGACCGCCTTGCCGGCGGTAACCAGGCAGGTCCTTGAACAGGCAGAGGCGGAAGCGGCACAGATGCATGATGATTTCATCTCCACCGAACACCTCCTGTTGTCCTTGACCGATTCCCGCCGCGCGCGGGAGACAGCCCGGATCCTCACCGGAGCTGGCGCGGGACGGGAGCAGATTCTGGCGGCTCTGGAGAAGGTTCGCGGTGGGCAACGAGTGGCAAGTACCAATCCGGAGTCAACGTACCAGGCGCTCGAGAAGTATGGGCGAGACCTTACGGCCTTGGCGCGACGAGAGAAGCTGGATCCCGTTATCGGGCGCGATGAGGAGATCCGGCGCTGCATTGAGGTCCTGTCACGCCGCACAAAAAATAATCCTGTGCTGATCGGCGAACCGGGGGTTGGCAAGACAGCAATTGTTGAAGGATTAGCTCGCCGCATCGTCCGCGGAGACGTCCCGGACAGTTTGCGCGAGAAACGAATCGTGGCGTTGGATATGGGAGCGCTTGTTGCGGGCGCAAAATTCCGCGGCGAGTTCGAGGAGCGACTGAAGGCGGTTTTGCGGGAGGTCGAACGCGCGGAGGGGGAGATCATCCTTTTCATCGACGAGCTCCACACCGTTGTAGGGGCTGGTGCTGCGGAAGGCGCGATGGACGCATCGAACATGCTCAAGCCCAAATTGGCCCGCGGCGAGTTACATATGTTGGGTGCAACCACCCTGGATGAATACCGCAAGCACATTGAAAAGGACGCCGCGCTGGAACGGCGGTTCCAGCCGATCATGGTCGGGGAGCCGTCCGTGGAGGACACCATCAGCATCCTACGCGGGCTCCGGGAGCGATATGAGTTGCACCACCGGGTGCGCATTCGCGACGCCGCGCTTGTCGCGGCAGCAACCCTCAGCCACCGCTATATCTCGGATCGCTTCCTGCCGGATAAGGCGATCGATCTGGTGGATGAAGCCGCGGCTCGCCTGCGAACGGAAATCGATTCGGTGCCTGCAGAATTGGACTCCTTGAACCGGCACGCCACCCAAATGGAAATCGAGCGTCAGGCGCTGCAGAAGGAAGAAGACCCTGGCTCCCGGGAACGGCTAGCGCGGCTCGAAAAGGAATTGGCGGACGCGCGTGAGCGCGCAACGGCGCTGACGGCGCGCTGGGAACACGAGAAGGCACGGCTGGCGGAGGCGTCCGAGTTGAAGGCACAAATCGAGCAACTCAAAGTGAACGCTGAACAAGCAGAGCGTTCCCTCCAATATGATCGTGCTGCCGAGTTGCGATATGGGAAGCTACCTGAGTTGGAGCGCCGGCTGCGCGAAGCGGAGCAAGCGAGTGACACGGCGACAACGAATGGAACGACGCGAACGAGGCTCCTGAAGGACACCGTCGACGAAGAGGATGTTGCCGCTGTTGTCGCTCGATGGACCGGCATTCCGGTAAGCCGCTTGCTTCAGGGCGAGGTACAGAAGCTCGTTCATATGGAAGAGCACCTGTCCGCGCGTGTGGTGGGACAGGCGGACGCCGTGGCCGCTGTCTCGCAGGCCATGAGGCGGGCGCGAGCTGGGTTGCAGGACCCCGATCGGCCCCTGGGAAGCTTCATTTTTCTTGGTCCGACGGGAGTTGGCAAAACCGAACTCTCGCGCGCCCTCGCTGAATTTCTGTTTGATGACGAACGCCGGTTGGTGCGGATCGACATGTCGGAGTACATGGAAAAGCACGCGGTAG
This sequence comes from Bacillota bacterium, assembly GCA_021791995.1. GTDB lineage: Bacteria > Bacillota > Sulfobacillia > RBS10-35 > JAJYVN01 > JAJYVN01. The sequence goes on along the minus strand of JAJYVN010000010.1, from coordinate 4,874 downwards.
CCCGTCTGATCGGAGCGCCTCCGGGATATGTGGGATACGACGAGGGTGGCCAGTTGACGGAGGCGGTACGCCGTCGACCGTATGCCGTCGTTCTTTTTGATGAGATCGAAAAGGCACATCCGGACGTCTTCAACCTCCTCCTGCAGGTGCTGGACGATGGTCGTCTGACGGACGGACAGGGCCGTACAGTGGACTTCCGCAACACTGTGTTGATCATGACGAGCAATCTTGGCAGTCAGTGGATCGCGGAGTTCCATGGTGACGAAAGCGAAATGCGTCGTCATGTGATGGATGCGGTACAGGCACACTTCCGGCCCGAATTCCTTAACCGCGTCGACGAGATTCTCATCTTCCATGCACTCGGTCAGCCCGAGATCCGCCGCATTGTCGATCTCCAGATTGGCCGGGTACGACAGTTGCTGCGACAGCGTGGCCTCGCCTTGGAAACAACGCCCGCCCTCGATGCGTTCCTTGCCGAGACAGGGTTTGATTCCGCGTACGGTGCCCGGCCGCTGAAGCGCACGGTACAGCAGTTGGTTCTGAACCCACTCGCCCTGAATGTCCTCCAAGGGGAGTTCGTCGAAGGAGATCGAATCGTGGCCGATGTCCAGGACGGAAGGGTGGTGTTCCGCACGAATGGCCGTACAGAGGCAGTAACCGTGGGGAGTGCCGCAGAGCGGAACGGAACGTTGCCCGCGTAGCACGAGAGCTGTTCTCGGTGTTCGGCGCACGTAGACCGGAGGAAAGGCGCAGGTGGCTTCCCGCCTGCGCCTTTCCTCGACGCGGTAGGGGTTGAACCGAACGGTGGAGGAGGGCGGTACGACGAGTCGATGCCCACGACTGTTGAGGGCTGGGCCTGTGTGTTGATCCGCATGCGGTCACGAACCGTTCCACGGGCGCGTTGTACAGGCGGTGTGGGCTGCGCGTGAGCCGGCGACGGGGTCGCTGGGACAAAAACCTACCCGTCTGTGGTCGACATGACAACGGACGAGTAGCGGACAGGGCATCGACTTGGGGACTCGGCGTCGGAATGCGCCCCTGGGTTCTGGAGTCAGATAGGGAAGGGGAGAATCCCTTCCCTATCTTCTGCGTGGGATGGTCTATGACGCGAGATGGACGGCACCCCTGCCGGCCGATCTCGCGTCTGTTTTATCCCCCACCGAAGAGGCCGCCGGGACCCCCAAACGGGAATCCATAGCCACTGCTCGATGAAGGCGCTACCGGCGCCGTCGTAGACGACGTTCCCTGGTCAAGGGCCATGCTCTTTGGCTCGGTGCCTAGGGTGATGTCGACGGTCATCGCTTTGCCGTCTCGGGTAATTCCCAACGCCACGGTCTGACCGGGACTGGCCTGCGTGATATCCTCCACCAAAGCATAGTAGTTGTCGACCGCTTGACCGTTCCAGGATGTAATCACATCACCTGCCTGCAGTTTGCCGTAGGATGGCCCGGGATCCTCCACGCCCGAGATCGTTAGGGTCTCAGTGCCCGTGATCTGATTCGGGTTGACGTTGTTGAAGTCGATGCCAAGGTAGGCCCACTTGTAGTAGCCGTATTGGATTAACTCGTTGGCGATCTTGGAAACCACGTCAGATGGAATCGCGAAGCCGAGGCCCGACGCGGGCACGCCGCTCTCGCCCGTGCTTACCGTCTTGATGCTGATGATTCCGATCACTTGACCATCGACGTTCGCGAGCGGTCCCCCTGAGTTGCCCGGGTTAATTGCCGCATCCGTCTGGATCATGGTGGTTACCCGCTCTTGCGAGGGGTCTAGGCCATAGAGCATCGGACGGATTGCGCTAACAATTCCCTGATCAACGGAGAACTCGTCCTCTGTTCCGAGTGGGTTTCCGATTACGACGGCCGTCTCTCCCGGAACCACATCGTTGGAATTCGCGAAGGTTGCTGCCGTTAGGGGTGACGACGGCGAGATCTTGATTACCGCCAGATCGGTCGATGGATCCTGCCCCACGATGGTCGCAGGGTATGTCGTTCCATTCGAAAGGGTAACCGTGACCTTGCTTGAGTTCTCCACCACATGATCGTTCGTCACGATGTACCCGTTGCTGGAGAAGATGACGCCGCTACCCCAGTCCGTCGCGTTCGTCGTTTCACCGAAGATGCCTGCCTGCGCCGCCTGCTCATTGGTAACGAGCACAACGGACGGTGCCAGTTTGTCGTAGACGGAAACGGCAGGAGAATTGGACGACTGCACAGCGGTGGGAACCGCTACCGGAGTAATCTTTGGGCGACCGGTCACTGCGGCGCGCAGTGCCGGTGAAATCAGCATCACAGCGGCGCCGCCGGCGACTGCTCCCGCAAGTGCAATCACTGCAGCGCGCCAAAAGCGTCCCCGTCGAGGGCTCTGGCTGGTTGCAAATGGGACCGTCACGAGCGCGGAGGAACTGCTCGTTCCCTCACCTGCGGCCGCAGGTGCTACAGCGTCTCTGTGGGTTACGGACTCAAGCTCGGAATCCAGTTCCCTGCGAGCGTCCCCCGATGGAGACTCGGGTACGTTATCGTCTCCGAGGTGGGGGACGGGCGCAGGGGAATTGGGCGAATCCTTCGGGTTTGAGTCTCCCTCGGGATTCTGCTCAGGCGTCCAATACATATCGCACACCTCCCCATCTCGTTCGGATCTGGGTTAAGGGTACCGCGCGAATGTAAAGATTTTTGGGCCCAAGATTTTTGGGCCCGTTTTCGACGGATCACCCGGGACTTACCACCCATTCACGCAGCGCCGTCTCCAGGATGCCCCCTTCGCGACCCAAAGGCAAGTTTTGATCGGTGGCTACGGTTATCGCATCTGGCTTGCCCGATCCAATGCGGCATGATACGGTCTCTTCGGTGAGGTGCGCCCGTAGCTCAGGTGGATAGAGCAGAGGTTTCCTAAACCTCGTGCCGGGGGTTCGAGTCCCTCCGGGCGCACCAGACAGAGAGTATTGCTCCATCCGCAGCTCGCCGGCCCGAAGCGGTCCGTCGTTGCATCAGGGCTACCGCCCTTTCCGTCTAGGCGTGGCCTTGTGCGGTGATCCGCAACGCGGGTCCATCCGCCGGGACCGCACGTTCGATGCGCTAGTTGGATGCTCGCGAGGGGGGATGGGTCTCTCTTCGGCCGTCTTTGGGGCCTCAGCCGCGCGCCTTGCCACCGCTGAGGCGATCCCATGCTCTGTGGGTCACTCCGCTATGGCCACCGCCTGTGGGCGGTTTCCTTTGGTGGCTTTCTGCTGTGGGAAGGAATCACTTTCGTCTGACAACGTAGCGCCTCGCTCGACAACACCCTCCGTTTCGTGGGAAGCGGGCCGAAACACTTCGATCGCCCCGATAATCGAGCCATTTGCATCGCGCACAGGAGTTGCGTGGATTCGTACCTCAATCCGTTGTCCCGAGCGGTGACGCAATCGAACGGTGTCTTGGTGCTGGTCGCCGTCGGCCATGCAGTGGACGAGAGGGCATGCGCCCCAGCAGAGCGACGCACCGTCCAGAGTGATATGATCCAGGATCTTCGCCATACACTTCCGACCGACGACAAGCGGGGCTGACCAGCCTGTCAATTGCTCGGCGGCGGTGTTCCATCCGAGGATCGTCCGTTTGCGATCGACAAAGTAAGCCGGCACATCAATGTGGTTGAAAAATGCCTCGTAGTGCGGTGAAAGGGTATCTGGACCTGCGGGCGCGGTTACCGCAGGATCGTCCCCGGTCGCTCGCCCCGAGGGCAACAGCGAACGCATCGCGGGGTGTTGCTCTGGCCTGCCCAGGAAAAACCCCTGGCCCAGGCGCACGCCGAGGCGGCGCAACGCGTCGACCTGATCCGCCCGTTCGATGCCTTCCGCAATCAGCTCGATGCCGAGGTCCTGCGTCAACTGGACCAACGACGTGAATGCAACATTGTAGCGTGCATTACCGGGGATTCCCCGCACAATCTGACGGTCTACTTTGATCATATCGGGCTGAACCGCAAGCAGCGTCGCGAGGCTGGCATGGCCTCTCCCGTAGTCATCGAGAACGATCGCGTAGCCGCGATGTCGCCACTGCTGTATGGCTTCGAGCACCCGGACCTGGCCCACAATTTCACGTTGTTCGGAGAGTTCGACCGCGACCCGTTCCGGCTGGAGTTGCGACGTCTCAACGTCGATGGGCAGGTGCGCATACCGTTCATCAACATTCAGGAAGAGCCGTTCTTCGTCTCGCAGTCGCTGTCCCGCACCAAGGGCGAGCCGACGACATGTTTCTTCTAGGTCTTGTTCCCTTCCGCTCCGTTCGGCTGCCGCAAAGATTTCTCGGGGTGAACTCCACGGAGAGTCAGGCTGCCCACGCACTAGCGCCTCGTGTCCAACAATATGTCCGTCGTTCAAGTCGACGATCGGTTGTAGTGCCATCCAGAGCGAAGTGAAATCGAGGTCTCCCGACATGTGCGACCACCCCTACTCTTATTATCGGCCGGTTGTCTGGGTTGTTGACACCGCCGTGGGCGACGTGCATCCCTTCGCCGTCGGCGGGTTCGGCGCGATCCGAGACGCAGCTTCGTTTTCGAAGGGCGGTTGTCTCAGCGCCCAAACGGTGAACGGAACATCCCAGGCATGCGGCGGTGAATCGGTCGCGGCCTTGTCGACCGGCAGGGGAACGTCTGAAGGGGTACGAAGCAGGTAGAGTTGCGGTTGGAAGCGTGTTTTTCCTGTGGTTTGGAGCCGAAGCGGGCAGATGGCCTCCGGCACAAACAGCGGCATGAGGCAGACCTCGAGTGGTGTCGACCGCTGCCCGATTTGCCTGACACATCAAGACATGCGTCGTTCGCACCGCCCCAATCCGGCCTGCGTCGGTTGCCCTTGGTTCCTCTTGCGGAGAAGGGTCGACCCCCTTGCGCTTGCGTCGGGT
>JAJYVN010000225.1 GCA_021791995.1 Bacillota bacterium | reverse complement strand
GGTCTCCGTGATGAAAGGGGCCAACCACGACGGGGTGCGTCTCGACGGGTCAGTCGGGAAGGGGCTGGCATACGGCGCGCAGAAGGGGCTCTTCATCGTTCAGGGGGATGCGGATTCCCGTGCGGGGGTCCGGCTATCCGGGGCCGATGTGGTGATTGGTGGCGAGCTGCATGGTCCGGTGCACGACGAGTTGGGACTACTTGCGAGCCGTGCCAACATCAAGGGCTTCGCGTTTGAGTATATGACAAACGGTCGAGCGCTCGTGCTGGGCGATCCAGGTCCCTGGATGTGCTCCGGAATGACAGGCGGGGTCGTTTACATCCGCGTGCAGCCAGAACTAGGGTTGGATGTGGATGCATTGCGTCGCCGCATCGCGAAAGGCGCCCTTGTCGAACTACTGCCGGTTGACCGGCGGGATGTCGCGAACCTGAACGAGCTTTTGGGCGCCTATGTGGGTGAACTGCGCGTGACGGAGCAACTTGAGGATGCCCGGCGGATCGAGGCACTCTCCAAAGACCTCGGTGCTAACTTCGTGAAAATCGTGCCGAAGGGACAGCAGGTCGACCCCTCGGTGAGTACCGAGTAGTGTCGTGGATACACATCGTACCGTGACGCTCGAGAGCGTGAAGTATGGGGGCGAAAGGCACCGGACGTGGGAGCAGCTCTACGCTGTGACACCCATCTGGGCGGACCCCCAGGTTTTGTGGGGTCCCATGCCTACCGCGGTGACCGAGCGCGACGGCCGCCGATGGACCGGGCCATTTCCTGTAGTGATGTACCTGTGGGCCAGTCTCCCATACAACGTCGTAACCCTTCTTTTGGACGATACCCACCACCGTCATTACTGCAATGCCTGTCTTCCGGTGGAGGCCCTATCGCCGCACGTTTACCGGTACGTGGATCTGGACTTGGACGTCTTGGTGGACCCGGAGGGCGGGGTTGAGATCGTGGACCGCGATGAGTTTGCTCTCAACCGCCGCACCTACGCCTACCCGTCCGCCGTGATCGAGGCGGCCGAGCGAGGCGTGCGCCTCTTGGACGAAGCTGCGCGGAAGCACACGGGGCCTTTTTCCCCCTTGGCCGTTGCGCGTCTACGGGAGATCATCTCGAGCCGAAGAGCGCATGAGGCTGAAGAAGGGTGCACTGGGTCATGAGCGCGCGACACGGACTTAGGGCGTTTGCGCCTGGATTCTGCTGGGCGCCCGTGTGGCTTTGAGGCACCTTTTCGCTGGCTTGTGTCCGAGACGTGGGGCATTGTGCGCGGTCTGCCCATCCTGTTCGATGGGGAAGACCCAAACATTTGGTGGACGATATGGGCTATCAATGCGTCCCACCGGTCGGAACAGTTGGGTGTACCAATCATGGCGGGAATCCACAGCGATTGTGGAGAATTCTCAGCATCGGAATGGCGAAGAGATCGGGCGCGCGGAGCATGTTCCGTGGCGGCTTACGCCGACCTCGGAGGGCGACGAGGCGGGAGCGGTGTTGGGGAGTAATGAGGCGGCAAAGATAGGGGCAGCAACTCCGCTTGTAGGCCGTGCAGTGGAACGAGCGCAGTTCGAGGAGTGGATATCTTCCTCGTCCTCCCCACTCCTGATCGTGGTCGGTCCGCCCGGCATGGGTAAAACGTCCCTCCTTCGGGCGTTTGCCGCACGTGCCGAGGAGTTGGGTTGGTTGCCGTCGTGGTGTGACGCACCAGCCATGGGACGCACAGAGGAGGCGCGCGAAAAAGGTCAGTCCTCGTCTGCTCTCCGGCGCGTTGTCTTTTGGGATTCGGATGGAATTCCGGAGACCAAGCTGTCGGAGGTATGCGCCGCCCTGTCTGCGCATGCCGGAATGGACCGCCGCTTCGTGTGGGCCGTAAGCAACCTGCCGGAGGAGGGATGGAGGGAACTGCCCTCTCCCGTGCGAACGATCCGTCTGGACGCACTCTCGGCGACAGACGCTGCACACTTGCTCCGATTGCGCGGGGACATTCCGGCTGCCTTGATCACGGGTATTGTGGATCTGGTCGGCGGGCATCCGCTTGGCCTCATGTTGGCAGGTGACCTGGCTGCGACATGTGGCGCACCGCCACTGGAGTGTTCGGATTGGCCTCCCTTGCGTCGTAGACTCGTGCGCCATTGGCTTCGTAGTGTCAGCGATCCCCGGTTGATCGGTCAGCTTGAAGCCGCAAGCCAAGTGCATCGCTTCGATCAGGATCTGCTCTTGGCGCTCACAGAAGAAAGCTCTTCCCCGCCTGGGTTCGACCGGCTGTTGGGGTTGAGCGTGGTCCACTCCGCTGGTCGTTCGCTCACGGTTCAACGAGATCTGCGGCGTATCATGGATGCCGACCTGCGGTGGCGGCGTCCCTTACACCACACGGCGCTGCATCACCAGGCCATGGAACATTATCGTCAACGTTGGCATCGTGTCGCGCCGGAGGAGCGCGAATCGCTTGCGGTGGAACTCCTCTACCTGAGCGAGGATCCGGTGGTGCACGCGCTATGCTTTGCCTGGGAAGCGGACGACCTTCGGTTGGACGTGGGCGGTGTCGCGGACCATTCTACGATATGTCAGCTCTGGTCTGGATGGATTTCACATACGTTCGGGATCGAGCCTACGTTGGATGAGATTGAAGAGTTGCAACGCGTGCTTGATGCCCCTGGGACGCGCGTGCGCGTCGTACGAGATCAAACTGGCGATGTACTGGGTTTCACCGCGATCCTTCCTGTCTCTTCGGAGTCTGTTGGTGTCTTGCAAGGTAGTCGTGTGGCGGCAACGCTCATCCAGGCCTGTTGGGGCCGGACGGAACTGGCCGCGTTGGCCCAAAGCCCTGAAGCGAGCATCGTCTACTTTATCCATCACATGGCATGGGAGGAGCTGCGTGCCAGGGAAGCGGTGGCGGCTCTTTTGCAGGATGCGTTAGGGCTTCTGGCCCACGGGGGGATCTACCTGGCATCCGCCGCGCATGCAGAACTGCAACACCTGCTAGTGGCATTGGGGTTCCGGCGCGTGGACGCGGCCATGAATCCAAGTCACGATCCGATGCATCCCGTTTTGGGGTATGAACTCGATTTGTCCGGGTCGGGATTCCTTGGGTGGATGGAAGACTGTTCTGAGGGGCGACTCTCGGGCGGCATCCCGCGGTTGGCAGAACTGGAACACGAGTTACAGAATGTACTGGCTCGCTGGAAGGACGACGCGTGGTTGGCTCGTTCCCCGCTAACGCATTGGCCTGCACTGGCCGCAGTGGAGTCTGGGAGTCAGCGCGCTGAGCTTCTACGTGCTCTGGTGCACAGAGCTCTCCAGGAGGCACTGGAAAGGACGGATGAAGACGGACGAAGGGCGCTGAAAGCACTTGAGTTAGCCTACCTGAATGACGCAAGCAGCCATCGAGTGGCAGCTGCAGAACTAAGGGTTTCCCGTGCCACGTTCTATCGCTTACTGCCACGTGGTCTGGCATTACTTGCCGAACGATTGCGCCAGATACTGAGACACCCGTCTAAATTCTGAGATCATTCTGAGACAAACATGATACAGGATTTACCTATTCGGCGATTAACTCCATTCGCGCGAAAGAGTGGCGGCATGCTCGTTGACGGTCGTGCACGTCGCCATGCGGCGCGAGAAGTGGGTGTGTTCGGTTGTGATGCGTTGACGAATTGCTTGGGTGCTTCTGGCCGATGACCGCGTTTCCCTGGTCACACTTGTTGGACCATCGACGGGTTGCTGAACATACACGGGCGAGGCTGCGGATCGTGAAGGTGCTTGGGGGGGCTTTCAGGTGTTGAACGGATCGAGCATGAACAAGCAGAACCGTCCATCCGCAAGGACTGGCCTCTGGCGAAGGGCGCGCAGCGGGGCGTTGGCGGTTAGCCTCGCGGCCTCCCTACTCCTGGCGCTGGTCCCCTCCGTGGTCACAGCCGCGGCGACGGCACCCACGCTGTCTTCGCTCAGCTCGAGCGCGGGACCGGTGGGCACGCAGTTGACACTGGATGGTAGTGGACTCGAGTCCCCTGGGACGGAGACGGGCTCGGTATACTTCACCCCGAGCGGTACCACTACACCCGTGATTGTGCCGGTGAGTAGCGGTGAGACCGACACCAGCGCCACCGTGACCGTCCCGGACTCGTTGAGTACCGGTAGTGTCACGGTCGCGATTTACAATGCAACCACCCAGACACTGAGCAACGCCTTGCCGTTTTCGGTAACGTGTACCGGTGTGTCCGTTAGCACGGGTACCTTTGTCGTCGCGCCCGGTCAGACTACGCTGACGGTGCCCATTACAACGGATGTGGATTCGCCAGGGCTTGCGGGATACGACTTGGCCGTCGCCTACAACCCCCAAGTCATCGTCGCAACCGGCGTGTCTGCAGGAACGGACGGGTGGAACCCCACTGCGTCCCTCGCCAACGCCTCCCAGGGCACCATTACGTTGGATGCTGCACAAAGCGCGGGGGTCATTGGGAATCAAACGCTTGCCAACGTCACATTCAATGTCACTGGTAGTATGGGACAAGCGACCAACGTCACCTTGACCGTCACCGACTTCACCAATCCGAATACTCTTAGCAATGATCCCACCTGCCCGCAAACGGGCACGGTCAGCGTGCTCGGATCTCCGGCCACAGTTACCGTGACGGCACCCCAGAGCAGCGTGTCTACGGGAACACAACTAGACCTCTCTGGTGCGGTCCTCGATAGCGCGGGGGATCCCCTCCCGAACCAAACCGTTGATCTCAGCACAACGGCAGGCACTCTCAGCGCATCGACGGTGAACACCGGGACCACAGGGGAGTACCACGCGACACTGACAGCGCCCGAGACGTCTGGGTCGGTCATCGTCACTGCCGTTGTGAGTGGAACGACGATTACGGCAACGCTGGGTGTGCAGGTGACGGAAGCGTCCAGCGCGCTTTCCGTGACGACGACGGCCCTGTCGGGGGGGACGGTGGGTACCGCTTACAGCGCGACGCTTGCGGCGGAAGGCGGAACGGCACCGTACCATTGGTCGGTGACGGAGGGGAGCCTTCCGGCGGGAGTGAGCCTGGATGCCTCGACGGGAGTGATCAGTGGGACGCCGACGGCCTCGGGAACCAGCAGCC
>JAJYVN010000224.1 GCA_021791995.1 Bacillota bacterium | reverse complement strand
CTCCAGGCGCTTCCGTGAACCACCCGCAGGACCATGGGCCAGCAGCATCGGCTGCGGCGTGATGAAGGTGATCACGTCCCGAAGCGGGAATCTCCGGCCTTCAGGCCGGAGCGGATGTCAAACGTACAAGCAGGACAAGAAGAAGTTCTGGTGGGGTCTGGCCCTGTCGATTGTCGGCGCCATCCTCACGTATGTGATAGTTGGGATCTTCATCGTCTTCGCTGTGTGGATCTGGACGGTTGTCGACACGGCTCGCAAGTCGCCCGCCTGGTATCGCTCGTATGGGAGGTCCCAGGCGTAGAGCTCTTTGGACCGGCGGTGTGTGTGATGCCCTCCCGGTGCACTTAGGTAGTCCGGGACCGGACGTGCTTGCCGAGCAAGAGTGGGATGGTCACAAGTCCGGCCATTATAGGAAAGGAGCAAAACATGCAATACAATCCCATGTACGTCGGGCACTATGCCCCCGCGAAGTATCCGGGGAGCGTCTATCGGCGATGGGCAAAAGCAATTGTCTTTGCTTGGATCCTTGCCTTACTCGCGTTCTTCTTTGTGAACCCGCTGGTAGGGGTTCTACTGTTCGCTGTCCTCTGGGGCATCGTGCATAAAGCGTATCGACGAGCTGGCGGACCGGTCGCACTCCATAAGAGGGGGGACGGAACTCCAGTGGCAGTATTCGGCGCCCCAGTGCTCCCCTGGGGGACGTGGAAGCAGGCATACAACGAGGACGAGAACAGCTTCTAGACAGAAGCAGCCGGCTCGCCCTCGTTTGGTACGCCCGGCTTTTTGCCGGTGCTCGAAATGAGCTCGTAGCTCACCCGCAGAACGAGTTCGTCTGCTTTCTTCGCAAGCTCGGTCGCGCGGGGATCAGACGAGCGCCTCTTCGCCACCTCGGCTAAGGCGTGCAGGGGCGCTACGTAGTTCATGTAGTCGTGCCGCGTGAATATCGACTGATTACGTCCGAGTTTTAGTGCCAAGGTAGCTAGTGCCATGAGTGTCTCGTGCATCCACGTCTGGTTGACGCAATAGTGCAGACCAACCCACGCGATCTTTGCCTTGTCGGCTGCGAGCTCTGTCTTGCCGGCGGCTTCAAGCCACCGGGCCGCACCAAGAGCGGCAATACCCGTCAACTGTGGCGACGATGCTCTTTGGGCGCTGCGCCCCGCCGACCAGTAGAGTTCTGCTGCTTTATGCGGGTCGCCGCCAAGACCGACTTCTTCGGCTTTGGCATAGGACGAACGCACCTCTTCACGAAAGCCCGATCGGCTCGAAGGGTGGACGAGTGGATCGCCAAGGAAGCGCTGACTGATTTCAACCGGTCCCTCGCCCGGCACAGGACGAGGCTTGGAGAGGTGTCTCTTCTTGCTCGTTTCATTACCAGGGGTATCGAGGGAACTGGTGCGCTCGGCCAAGAGGGGAAGCTTCACGTCCGCTGCCGCAGGACCCAATGGGTTCACGAATATCCTGTCTATGACCCCACTGGAATGGGCACGGTCTTGCAGGTCAGCAACGTCTACTATCGCAGCGTGGGTCACCATTGGGCCCAGTATGGCGTCGGGAGGCGTCATCCCTGGAAGTACCAGCGTCCACGCCCATAGTGCTTCCAGGTCAGTGAACACGGCCATGAAATGCAGTGCCGTCGCGGGTTGGAGCTGACCATCTGGGAGCGTCTCATAGGGGAGAAGAAGCTGGTGTCCGGCAAGCCAGCGCGGGTCTCCCCCGAAGTCGAAGGAGTTGGATTCGGGCCATGGTCGGCGGTCGACATTGATCTGGATGATCCCCGCCACGAACTCTGGGTTCTCGACGCTTCTGAGACGGGGGTCGTTCAAGGGGAGGGGTGTGGGCACTGACATTGTTGTGACTCCTTTCAAGATTGCGGCGGATATGCGGATCGAGCCGCAAAGGGGTCGCCGGATATGCTTCTGGCTATAGCTCGTCCTGACCTTCCGAGAACAGCTCCTACAACGTTCACGGGCGGCACCTGGGACCACGCGGCCGCAGCGTAGGAAGGCAATTCACCAGATGCCGGTATGGGATTGAAGCGAACCGCTACAGCAAGCACCTGTCCTGGGGTGGGGAGGGTAACCACCGTCCCGCCTGCTGCGATGTTTGACACGGTTGTGTAGGCCGTCTGGATCGGTGCGTTATTGGAAGGCGCATAACTCATGGACACAGACAGGCTGCCATCGGGAGCCAAGTAGGCCCCGCTGTCCACCTGCACAGTAAGTGTGGTGGTGCCCTGTGTTGAAAAACCGCTCTCGATAGTAATGGCAGTCGGCTGATTAACCGTCACGGGAACGACAGCAGATGCCCCATCCCAGGTGGCCTCGATAACATCCTGCCCCGGCGTGATAGCCGTAGTCGCAAGTACGGCCACTCCATTCGCTCCGATGGTGGACACTCCGAGGGGCATTGTCGGGTAGCCAAGCTCTTCGAACTGAACGATACCGGTCGGGGTGCCGCCTAACGTCCCGGCCGTTGCGGTGAGGTCGACCGCACTGCCGACCATGACTGCCGCGGACGACGCAGAAAGGGTTAGCCATTGCTCTGGTTCGATGGGAAGGTTTACGGGCGCGCTCGTTCCACCTGGTGTGATCACCTGTATGGGAAGCGAAGCGGCACTTGGCTGGGGTGGAACGTCGACGATGAGGCTCGTTGGTGTGTTCGTATATACACCGCTTGATGGACGCTCCCAAGCTGGGGGTATGTTGATCGTGGTGCTGCCCAGGACTGCGTAGCCAGCATTCTCAAGATTCTCACCCTCTATAGTCACTACGCCGCCGTTTTCAGGCAGGGATGCGGGAGAGAACCCCGTGACAAGGGGGGCGGGGGGAGGCGGTGGTGGCGCAGCTGTGGGAGCCGACGGAAAGGTGAGAAGCACGTAGTTGGACGGCCCGCCACCAAAGGTGCCCCCGACCAGCGTTACCTTCCAGGTGCCACTTTGAGGCATGATGCCCTCGGTGACCGTGGCATAAGTATTGCCAGACGACGAAGTGTAGTAGCCACTCTGTTTGCACAGAGTGCCGTCAAAGGATGGCTGCCAGCAGGTGCCCATGATGCTATACAGGTTTTGCCCAGTAAAGGCAATCACACCGCCGATACCGTTCAGACTGAGCACTTTGGCCGACGACAAGGTGAGAATTGGACCGGTTGGTTGGCGAAGCTTACCAGCGTAAGCAGCTCCGACTGGCGCGAGTGCGGCCAGCATGCCGCTGCTCAGCAGGATCCCCGCAATGGCTCGCCAAAAGTGCTGCAGGGGCATCTTGCGGGAGCTGATGGACACGGTAGTGGCTCCTTTCAGGGGAGGGGTACGGATACTGGCATTATCGCGATTTCTATCGTGAGCACGGGCTAGGTCGTGAACGGTGCTTGGTGAATGAGTGCCTTGCCAAAGCCCCCACTTACGCAGATCGTCATCATACCGCCGTGCATGGGCAGCGGGTGAAACCGCCATTGTGCGAGTTCCTGACAACCTCCTGGCCTGGCGGCGGCGTGAGCCGCATCACCGAGCCGGTAAGCCCCGTCCGCAAGGGTGAGAAGGGGGGTGCGGAGACTCCGGTGGTGCCAAAGAGAATGCGGGTGCTGGGCGTAGGTAGGAGTGGGCGGTGGGGCTTAGGGAGGTGGTTGGTATGGACGCGAAAAAGTTCGAGGGCTTGAGCGCTATAGAGAAGCGTCAGGTTCTGGAAGACCCGCAGTGTTCTGTCGAGATCATTCGAGTTGGGACGGGAGATGAAGCCGCTAGGGTGCGAACGGCGGCGGTGGGGAATCCGAGTGCGCCCGCGGACGTGATCCGGGCTGGGGTGCAGGACGGGGAGAGGTTGGTGCGGGCGGGGGCGGGGAGAAACCCGAGTGCGCCGGAGGACGTAATCCGAGCGGCGGTGAGGGATAAGCGCTGGTCTGTGCGGAGGGCGGCGGTGGGGAATCCGAGTGCGCCCGAGGATGTGATCAGGGCTGGGGCGGGGGATGAGGATGCGGACGTACGAATGGCGGCGGTGGGGAATCCGGGTGCGCCCGAGGACGTAATCAGGACTGGGGCGAGTGATGAGAAAGAGGGGGTGCGCTGGGCGGCGGCGGGGCATCCCGACGCGCCCGAGGACGTGATCAGGGCGGGGGTGGAGGATGCGGTGTGGTGGGTACGCATGGCGGCGGTAGGGAATCCGGGTGTGCCCGAAGATGTAATCAGGGCTGGGTTCGAAGATGAGGACCCGGAGGTGCGAGAGGCGGCGGTGGGGAATCCGAGCGCGCCCGAAGACGTGCTCAGAGCTGCGACGAGGTTTCGAGAGAGAAAGGTAAGGGTGCTTATTGCAGGAAACCCTGGACTGCCACAGGACCTGGCGGAAAAGCTGAGCAAGTCGAAGGTGGCGGAGATCCAGGAGGCGCTGGCGGAGAATCCGGCGGTGCCCGAGCACATACGGGTGGTGTCCAGAATGAAGCTGGAGGCTGGACGTGGGTAGGAGTGGGCGGTGAGGTTCAAGGACGTGGTTGGTATGGACGCGAAAAAGTTCGAGGGCTTAAGCGCTATAGAGAAGCGTCAGGTTTTGGAAGATCCGCAGTGCTCTGTCGAGATCATTCGAGTTGGGGCAAAGGATGAGGCCGTTTGGGTGCGGGTGGGGGCGGCCAGGAATCCCGCTGCGCCGGAAGATGTGATCCGGGCTGGAGCGGAGGACGAGGCTGTAACGGTGCGGTGGGTGGCGGTGAGGAATCCGGGTGCGCCGGAAGATGTGATCCGGGCTGGAGCGGAGGACGAGGCTGTAACGGTGCGGAGGGCGGCGGTGGGGAATCCGAGTGCGCCCGAGGATGTGATCAGGGCTGGGGCGGGGGATGAGGATGCGGACGTACGAATGGCGGCGGTGGGGAATCCGGGTGCGCCCGAGGACGTAATCAGGACTGGGGCGAGTGATGAGAAAGAGGGGGTGCGAGAGGCGGCGGTGGGGCATCCCGACGCGCCCGAGGACGTGATCAGGGCGGGGGTGGAGGATGCGGTGTGGTGGGTACGCATGGCGGCGGTGGGGAATCCGAGGGCGCCTGAGGACGTGATCCGAGTTGGGGTGGGAGATCAGAATGAGGAGGTGCGGGTGGCGGCGGTGGGGAATCCGGG
>JAJYVN010000223.1 GCA_021791995.1 Bacillota bacterium | reverse complement strand
TTAACGGAATAATGCGCCGATTCCGGGCCATAGACCCCCGAATTTATGAGATTTGCCAGTAGGGCGCGCGACCCGCGAAGAAGTTCACGAAGTCCGCATTCAGGTGCCGCAGGGCCTGCTGCAGTGGCACGCAGGACACCTCCGCCAACCAGGAAGTCTTCGGCTCCTTCTTCATCCGCATCAGGGGTCGATCCGTTTCGGCGGAGTCGATGCGCTCGTGCCGCTCGAACCATGCTTGGGTTTGCAGCGCAAGCGCCCCGTTGTACACGTACCGCACGCAGCCGAAGGTCTGGGCAGGCTCGCGCGCCTGATCCTCGGTAGGGTAGAAGCGGTACTTGTACGCCTTGCGCTCCGTGCTCTGCGATACTGCACACAACGCGAACGAATCAGCAAAGCGGCTTATCCCCACGCCTGAAGCCAGGGGCTTGCGCCGCGTCTCTTTGGTCACCCGCCCGCCAGTGTTTGCAATAGGGACAGCGCCATCAGCGCATTGCCCGCAAGGTTCATGTGCACCCCGTCTGCGGTATAGAAGCGGGTGGTGCCATCGGGACCCATGGGCCAGTCCACCTCAGGGAGGGCACCGCGCCGCGCTTCGATGGCCCGGCGAAAGATGGTGTTCAGGTCACAGACCGCTGCGCCCACCTCGTGCGCCACTTCCCGTTCCAGTTGCACGAGCTCAAGCAACTCTCGGTTCTTCTCGTTGCCCAGGTCCTCAAAAATCACCGTCGGCGTGAGCACAACCGGGCGAACACCTGCGTCCACAATACGGTGCAGAAGCAGTCGATCATCGCGCGCAAAATCGGATGCGGAGGTCCCACCTCCCGGTCGATGCCAGACATCATTGACGCCGATGCTCACCGTCACCCAATCCGGCTCGTGGCTCAACACATCCCGCTGCAGACGCCCCAGGAGATCCCCAACCCGATTGCCACTCACCCCCGCATAGTGAAAGCGAACGTTGCGTTCTGGGTGCAGCGCGGCAAGCAGGGACCCAAAGAGTCGGGTGTATCCGGGGTCGGCGGCCGTGATGCTGTCCCCCAAAAAGAGGAGGGACGCACCGTGCGTGAGGGGTGGTCCGTCCGTGGGGATCCCGGGCAAACCGAGTGCCTGTGCAAGCACCACGGCGAAGAGCGCGTTACCCACCGCGTTCGGGTGGACGCCATCGGTCGTGAGAAGGCCGGCATGGCCCTCGGGCGGCAGGCCCAGGGCTTTCCGCCGCAAGGGCAATGCGGCCTCGAAGGCCACATCCACCGGAACCACCCGAGCACCGACCGACTCAGCCAGTGTGCGTGCCCGAGCCCCATACCTCCGGAGTCGGGCATGCGAAGGGCTTTCCAGCTCTTCAGTGATCAGCGGTGGCGGCAGAACGACTACCCTGGCACCTGCAGACAACAGGCGATCCAACAGGGCACGGTACGCAGCTTCCACCATGGAGAGATCTGCAGCGGCCGAACGCAGATCATTGGTCGGCGTCTGGACGACGACCCAGTCCGGCCGATGGAGGAGCACATCCCGGTCGACTCGCTCCAGGAGATCGGAGACACGGTCCCCGCGCCGCCCCGCAAAGGTGAAGCGCAGGGCCAATTGTGGAGCCAGGGCTTGGGCCATGGCAGCAAAGAGGCGGCTGAATCCCGGATCGGCCTCAGTCACCGATGCCCCCAAAAAGGCGATGTGGTCTCCTGTCTGCACGGGAGATGGCGAATCGATCACGAGTGCCCCCTCCGTTCCAAGAGCCCGACGACCCGGGCGCAGCGTTCACATAAATCCGCGGTTGCGGCTGGACGATGACGCCAGCAGCGTGCACATCGCGGCGCCGCGCTTGCCTGTACACGTATGCCCCCACCACCGGAGGTGGCTGCCACCTCGGCCACCAGCAGTTGGTCCGCCAGCTCCTCACCGATCGGTTCGATGGCGGCCCAATCCTCTGGGGAGAGGGACAAATCGATGGACGCCTCGCTGGCACGACCAATGGTGCCGTCCGCCATCGCACGTTCCACGGCCAAGGACACCTCCGTCCGCAAACGCAACAGCGTATCCCAGCGGCGAGCCAACGCCGCGTCGCTCCAAGTCGACGGGATCTCTGGCCAGAACGCGAGATGGACACTCCCTGGATCCCCTGGACGCTGACGCATGGCCCTCCAAGCCTCGTCCGCGGTGTGCGGCAAAATCGGGGCCGCGAGCAACACCAACGCCCGCAAGACCTCATACATCGCCGTTTGGGTCGCGCGACGGACCGGATCCTCCACTGGCGTGCAGTAGAGGCGATCCTTGGCGACATCCAGATAGAAGCTTGACAGGTCCTGTGCACAGAAGTCCCGGATGGCAGAAAACACGGCGCTGAAGCGGTTCGCCTCGTAGGCAGTATCAACCTGGGATGCGACTTGGGCCAACCGGTGCAAGATGTAGCGATCACGCTCGGGGAGCTCGACAACCGACAGCGCATCGGCATTCGGATCAAAGTCGGAGAGATTCCCGAGCAGGTAGCGGATGGTGTTACGGATCTTGCGGTAGATCTCGCCCACCTGTGCAAGCAAGTCCTCGGAGACCCGCACGTCCGTGGTATAGTCCACCGATGCCGCCCAGAGGCGGAGCACATCGGCCCCCCACCGATCCACCATCTCGGCCGGCTCGACGACGTTCCCCAACGACTTGTGCATCGCCCGTCCCTGACCATCCAGAACCCAACCATTGGTGATCACCGATCGGTAGGGAGCCTCTCCCACCGTCGCCACGGCAATCAGAAGGGAGGACTGAAACCACCCCCGGAACTGGTCCGGTCCTTCGAGGTATACGTCGGCCGGCCATGCCAAGGACGAGTCGGCCGCCAACACAGAGAGACTGCTGCACCCGGAGTCAAACCACACATCGAGAATGTCCTCTTCCTTCCGTACATCCCGTCCCCCGCAGTGCGGACAGGCGATCTCCTGGGGGAGAAAGTCGGATGCGGGACGGCGCCACCACGCGTCCGCCCCCTCCGCGCCAACAACCTCCGCCACGCGGTCAAAGATAGGATGCAGCAAAAGCGGATGCCCACATCCCACACAATACAGAACCGGAATAGGAACGCCCCAGACCCGCTGCCGCGACACACACCAGTCCTGACGTCCCTTCACCATGTCGGCCATCCGGGCCGCACCCCAACCGGGAAGCCAATGCACCTTCGCGGCGGCGGCAATCGCTTCCTTGCGCAATGCCTCGACCCCGACAAACCACTGCTCGGTGGCACGCCAGATCACCGGCTCCTTGCACCGCCAGCAATGCGCGTATTCATGCTCGATCCGTTCGCTTGACCAGAGCCGTCCGCGATCGGTGAGCAGGCGCAGGACCACGGGCTCCGCCTCCCGGTAGGAGAGCCCTGCAAGCTCCCCCGCCTCTGGACCAAAACGTCCTCGGTCATCCAGGGGCTGGATGGTCGGAAGACCGTACCGCTGTCCGGTCTCGAAGTCATCACGACCGTGCCCCGGTGCCGTGTGCACCAGCCCGGTTCCGTCGTCTGCCGTCACGTAATCCCCGAGCACGATCGGCACAAGACGGGAGAGGAAGGGGTGCGCGCAGACAACACCGGCTAACTGGGAGCCACGCAGCCGTGCCACAATTGTCCCCGGTTCACCTCCGCCAAAGAAGGCTGCCAACCGGCTTTCCGCTACCAGAACTGGCCCGCGGGGAGAGTCCGCGACCACATAGCTCAAATCGGGATGCGCGGTGATACCGGTATTGGCTGGCAGGGTCCACGGCGTGGTGGTCCAAATGGCCGCCGATGTTCCCTCCGGCAAGCGACCCATCCCGTCCTCCACGGGGAAGAGGACGGTCACCGCCGTAGCGGCTGTGGGGTGAAATTCGATCTCGGCCTCCGCCAGGGCCGTGCGGCAGTCGCAGCACCAATAGACCGGGCGCAGCCCGCGGTAGATGAGCCCGCGTTCCGCCATCCGGCCAAAGGCCGCCACCTCTTCGGCCTCATAGCCTGGCTGGAGGGTAATGTAGGGGTGATCCCAATCGCCCAAAACCCCAAGACGCCGGAACTGTTCGGTCATGGTACCGATAAAGGACAGCGCAAATGCCTGGCAGTGCGCACGCAGTTCGAGTGGCTCTGCGCGGTCACGATTCAGGTGCATTTGGCGAATCGTCTGCAATTCGATGGGTAGCCCATGCGTGTCCCAACCTGGCACGTACGGTGCATCCATTCCACGCATCGTACGATAACGAACGATAAAGTCCTTGAGTGACTTATTCAGAGCATGCCCCATGTGCACATTGCCGTTCGCATAGGGTGGGCCGTCATGAAGGATGAATTTCGGCGCACCACGTCGGGCCGCACGAATAGCCGCATACAGGCCCTCCTCGGCCCACTTCTGCTGCATGGTCGGCTCCCGCCGGGGCAGGTCGGCCTTCATGGGAAACGATGTCTCCGGCAAGTTCAGTGTCGCACGCCAGTCCTCCGCCAATCGCTTGCCCCCCCAACAAAAAATCCGCCCCTGCAAAGGGCGGATCTCATCCGCGGTACCACCTTCCTCCCCGGCTACGATCCAGCCGGGTCTCCGTTCCCGTTAACGCCGGGCTGCGGCCACACGCGGGCTTCCGCAGGGGGATCCGCCTGTGCCGTCCACCCGCCGGGCTCCCACCCTCCCCAGCTCGCTGGAGGCAACTCCGCACCGCGCCTGTCCCTGTCTCCACGAGCGTACTCGCTCCCAACGGCCCGCGCAAGCGCCATCGGCGGATCGACGCAAGAAACGCCGATCCGAAGGAACCGGGTCCTTCCGTTCCGAACCACCGCTACGATACGATGGGAGGAGAACCTATGGCCATTCCAGTTATCATTGACACGGACATCGGCGATGACATCGATGACGTGCTGGCCCTGGCGCTAGCCCTCCGTTCCCCGGAGCTGGAACTGGTGGGCATCACGACGGTCTTTCAGTGCGCTGAGCTGCGGACCCGGCTAGCACTGCCCTTTGCCCACAAACCGGACGCAGCCAACTCGATAGGCGGATTTGGGTACCTCCGCAATGCGAACCGGGTGTTGCGGCTCTCATAAAGACGGTTGAAAGTCGGGTCCAGGCGTGGCACGGTGTGATCTCTGCTGTTGTCTCTGTATCAAGCGAGAGAGGAACTT
>JAJYVN010000222.1 GCA_021791995.1 Bacillota bacterium | reverse complement strand
ACTCCGCGTCCGCCGTGTACCCCGCGGCACGGAGGCAGCGAACCAGTGCATCCCCGAAGGCGGCCGCCCGGCAGTTCACCACGTTGAGGGGGCCGGTCGGATTGGCCGAGACAAACTCGACCAGGATACGCTCGCTGCGAGGACGAAGCTCCCGCCCGTACTCTGGCCCGCCGCGCAGGACTTCACGCACGACCGGAGCCAGCCAGCCGGGGTGCAAAAAGACGTTGATGAATCCGGGGCCGGCCACCTCCACGCGATCCACGTCAGGAATCCGCCCCAACACGCGGGGCACGATCCGTTCCGCAATGGCGCGCGGTGCCATCCGACATGGCCGCGCGGCTACCATCGCGAGATTGGTCGACCAATCGCCGAATTCGGCCTGCGGCGGGCTTTCCACCACGAACTCCAGTGGCGGCACCGCAGGCAGATCCCCGTCTTGCACGGCTTGGGCAAAGGCGTCCCGCAACGCAACCCGAACCGATTCCCGGCGCTCCGAAAAAACCGACATATCTTCCGGCCCCCGGCCATTCCCTCCCTTGCCGCTATGAGATGAGGAGCAACTCGCGCACAAGCTTGGCCGCCAACACAGCGGTGCGTCCACTCAGATCGTACGCCGGGGCGACCTCCACCACATCGGCGCCGATCAGACGCAGCCCGTCCAGCGCGTCGATCGCGCGGAGCAGATCCATCGCGCTTGGACCGCCCGGTTCCGGTGTCCCCGTCCCTGGGGCAAAGGCTGGATCGACCGAGTCCACATCCACCGTCACGTAAACCGGATGCTCGCACAACACATCACGCCAAGCGACCGGCAACTGGACATCATAAGGGTGCATGTGGGTGGCATCATGGGCGTATTCCCATTCTTCCGCGGTACCAGACCGTATCCCAACCTGGTAGAGATTTTTGGGTCCCACCACCTCCGCCACCCGGCGCATGACGGTGGCGTGGGACAGGGTGAGCCCCATGTAGTCACCGCGCAGATCGGCATGGGCATCGAACTGGATCACGCACAGGCCGGGGTAGCGTGGAGCGAGTCCCCGTATGGCCGCAATCGTCACCAGGTGTTCGCCGCCCAGCATGATCGGCCGACGGTTGGCACCGGCAATGGTACCCACCACCTCCTCGATCGACCGTAGCGCCGCAGAGACATCACCCGGAATCAACTCCAGATCCCCGGCATCGTGGAACGGTCGTTCCCCAAAACCGCGGCTCAACACCGGGCTCCACTCCTCCAAAACAGGGGAAACAGCGCGGATCGTGGACGGCCCGAATCGGCTGCCCGGCCGGAAGGTTACCGTCACATCGAGAGGCGCGCCGAACAGCACGCTCCGCGCAAGCTCCCAACGCCCCGCCCCCACAAAGCACGGGATCGCCGGGGCCGAGGGGAGCCGCTCGGGCTCGGTTTGCTCAGCCATCGGAGCATCCGTCGCCCTTCGCCAGCGCGGCCACAAAAGGCGGCAAAACAAACGCGGCACGATGGATCTCTGGACTCCAATAGCGCAGGCAGAGATCCCCCCCTCGCTCGACTGTCCGCTGCAGGGGGACCTGGCGCGCAATGCTGAAGGTCCACATGGCGCCGGGATAGGTGGGGATCACGGCCCAGTACAGGCCGACATGTTGGAACGACCGCCTGAGCGCCTTCTGGACCCCGGCAATCAGGTCCCCATGCAGAAAGGGTGATTCCGTCTGGGCCGCAAGCACCCCTTCCGGAGCCAGAACCCGCGCCGCCTGCTGGTAAAAGGCGGCCCCGAAGAGCCCAGCCGCAGGGCCCACCGGATCCGGCGAGTCGACGAGAATTACGTCAAATGAGCCGTCCTCCGCCGCGGCCAGATACTCTAGCCCATCACCAATACGAACCTGGACACGCGGATCACCCATGCACCCCGCGATGCTTGGCAAAAACGTGCGGGACAACTGGACAACCTGTTCGTCTAGCTCTGCCAGCACAACCTGGCGCACGGCCTGGTGACGAAGCACCTCGCGCACCGCGCCGCCGTCACCGCCCCCCACCACCAGAACCCGGGCCGGCTCTGGGCACATCACGAGTGCTGGGTGAACCAGCATTTCATGATAGACGAATTCGTCGCCCTCGGTGGTCATCACCGCATCGTCCAGGGTGAGAAGGCGTCCATAGGTTTCCGTTTCATAAAGAGCGATCTCCTGGTACCGGCTACGGCAATGGGCCAGCACACGATCACAGCGCAAACCAAGGCGGAGTCCCGGCGTCTGCTGTTCCGTGAAGTAAGTATTCAAGCACTCCCTGGCGCCTGACGCAGCCGCCAGGGTCACGCCCCCTTTCGTCCCATCGCGATCAATACCAAAGTACGGCAGCCGCAACGACCGCCCCATGGTGTTCCACCCGATGCGCAATACCAAGCACGCGCAACTCCAAGAGGGCCTTTTGACGAACGGCAAACGCATGGCGCACCATTGCGGCCACGGTTGCCTCCGCGTTCGCTCGATCTCCTGGACCGTCGTACTCCATGATCACTCCATAGTCGTTCGCACAGAACCCAATGCCGATTGCAGCGGCGATCTCGGCCTGTGGCTGATCCGACATCACCGATCCATAGGCCGTTGGAGTCAGTGAACCAGGGGGGATAGCAAAGGACTCCTCGTACATGCAGGCGGGAGGCAGGATCGAGCTGACCTTCAGAAGGTTCAGGTTTCCGATCCCCGCCGCCAGCAGGGCGGCGTCGAAAGCGTTGAGTTGTGTCGGTCCTTCGCCTGCGCCTACGACCAATTTGACCTTCTTCGGCATCGGCAGCATTCCGCACGCGCCTCTCCTCAGGGGAATTGTCCGCGATCGAATCCGCACCATTATGGGCGATTCCCCATGGACCGGCAACGCCCCGCAAGCGCGAAAGTCTGCGGTCACAACAGGGCACCACTATACCAGGTCCGTAGCAGAGGGGGCATCGCCATGGCACGACAACGAGTCAAGCGGTCCCGTCCGATAGTGAAGCCGCGCCAGTACGTGCGCATCATTGGCTGGGCGATCGTTGGCTTTTTTGCGGCCTTGGCCCTCCTGGTCGTCCTCGTTCCGGTACCACACCACGCGTCGTCCCCGTCGCTCGTTTACGACGCAAGCGGTGAGATTGTCGGCCCCGTGCAGGTCGGCAGCCGAATTCCAGTCCCCCTAAGCCAGGTCCCGCTTGCACTCCAAAACGCCACCGTGGCCACCGAGGATGCCAGTTTCTACCGAAACTTCGGCATTAACCCGGTCGCGATTCTACGCGCGGCGCTGGTGGACCTACGCGCACGTAAAATCGTGGAAGGGGGCAGCACCATCACCCAACAGCTGGCCAAGAACCTGTTTCTCACCGACCGACGCACCATTGGCAGGAAACTGCAGGAGGTGATCTACACCATCCGATTAGAGGCAACCCATTCCAAACCGCAAATCCTCAACATGTATCTCAACACCGTGTACTACGGGGCGTCCGCGTGGGGCATTGGCGCAGCATCTGAGATCTATTTCGACAAACCGGTAGACGAGCTTGATCTGGCGCAGAGCGCCCTCTTGGCGGGGTTACCGGAGTCGCCCATCGCACTCAACCCCTTTCAGCACCCGGCTGCGGCCCAGGTCCGGCAACAAGTCGTGTTATCCCGCATGGTCCAGCAAGGCTACATCACCGAAGCGCAGGCCGCAGCTGCGGCCGCAGAACCCCTCGCCTTGCAACATGGCACGACAGTCGCCACACCCAGCGTTGGATACTTCATTAGCTATGCCATGGCAGAGATTGGGGCTCACAGCCCCCGTTTGGAACGCGCGGTGCAAGCGGGTGGCTACCGCGTCTATACAACGATGCAGCTGACCATGCAAGCAGACGCGGACGAGGCGTTCACGAACTATATGCCGTCCGGAACGCGTGATGCGGCAGGGGTCGTCGAGCCCCAGGGGGCACTCGTTGCCATTGATCCGAGTAACGGGGCCGTCCGCGCGCTCATCGGCGGGCGCAGCTTTGCGCTCGATCCGTTCAATCGGGCTGTGTATGCGGTGCGTCAGCCCGGATCCACGTTCAAGGCGTTTCTGTATTCCACCGTCATTGCCGATGGATATCCAGTCACCGCTCGGCAATTCGATGGGCCGGTGTCCTTCCCCAACCCAGGAGGGAAACCATTTGTGCCCCATGACGACACCGGGTACACGTATGAATGGCTCACCATGCGCGACGCCGTGGCAGTCTCTGACAACGTGGTCGCCGTGAAGTGGAACGAGCTGGTCGGACCACGGCATGTAATCCAGACGGCCCGCCGCATGGGAATCACCAGTCCCCTCCAACCGACGCTCCCGCTCGTGCTCGGCGCTTATGGGGTGACCCCCCTGCAGATGGCCAGCGCCTATGTGCCCCTCGCCAACCTCGGCACCGCATACGCACCCTGGTCCGTCCGCAAGGTGGTCGACGCGGAGGGGGTTACCGTTTGGCAGCCACCAACTCCACACCCGAAACCCGCACTGGACCCCGGAGTCGCCTACATCGTCACTAGTTTATTCCAAAGCGTCTTGACGTCGGGAACCGGCAAAAAGCTGCTGCCCCTCGTGGGGCGAACCGCGGCGGGTAAGACCGGAACAACCTCGAGCCTCAAAGACGCGTGGTTTGTGGGCTATACGCCACAACTGGTCACAGCGGTGTGGGTGGGAGACGACACCCCCGCAAACCTTGGCGGCTATGGTTCTGGCTTGGCCGGCCCGATATGGGCACATTTTATGGCGCTCGCCCTCGAGGGCACGCCGGATACCACATGGACCATGCCGGCCGACGTGACGGTTTGCAGGGTATCGGCGATTGATGGACTCCTGCCCAATCCAAGCTCTCCGACGGTGGAGGAGGTCTTCCTCAAAAAAACGGTGCCCACACGGGTAAGCCCAACCATCGGCACTGGTGGTATCACCCCCGGAATCACCGGGCTCCCCGGAAGCTCCGTCCAACCGCCGACAGGGCTCACATCGGATACCGCTTCCACGAGCGGCTCAGCGGCCAGCCTGTCCCATGCGTCAGCATCGTCGTCCTGAGTGGTGTCAACTGCTGCCCGATTTGCCTGACAAACTGCGACAACCGTTGTTCGTGCCGCCCCAATCCGGCTTGCGCCGGTTGCCCATGGTTCCCTCTCCCCTTGCGGAGAAGGAGT
>JAJYVN010000221.1 GCA_021791995.1 Bacillota bacterium | reverse complement strand
GCGCTTCCACCCGGAGGTGCCCAAACCAGCCAAGACAGGTACTACGCACTGAAAGTCGCCAACCCGTTCTCCGGCAAGCCCTGGACCGCCGTCACCCTCGACCGCTCTTAAACTGCCGCTAGCAGGGACGCCGGCGCCTGACGGCGCCGGGCGTCCCTAACCCTCCGAGCGTAGGCAACTGGGTGGATTCGTGCGGTGGCAAGGAGCGCGACGGGTAGCCTCCGTACCCCTCCTGTCGAGGAGTGGTGAATGGTGGAGGATATCCCGGGGCTCGTGCGACAGCACGTGACCCTGCAGGTCGAAGCCGCGGACCGCGTCTACCTGAATGGCTACGTTCCAAAATTGAAGTTCACATCCGCGCCACGCGGCGTTGGCGAACGGTGTCGGGTTATCCCGGCGCTGTGCGCTGCTCTCTCATACCCTGGTGGGTAAATTGCATGACCTTCTCACTGCCTGGGGTGGTCAATAACGTGACCGCTGACACGATGACGGTTCTGGCGCGGGCGATCGCCGAACGGCTTGACGAACAGAACCCTGTCGCCCTCGCCGGCCGACCAGAACCCTGGCCTCACCGGCGACCAGGCGGGCCGGGTGCACGCTCTGGTTTGGTGTGCGCGCATCAGGGGCAAGGGCCGTCAGACAACGGGCGTCACGGGCGGGAAGCGGGCACGGCCAAAAAACGAAACAGAAAGAACATCTACTCACCAATGGAAACTGGCCACAGGGGCCCTGAACTGGCACTTGACAGAGGGGCACCGGTGTGCTATAATCAGCTCGTAAGGCCCCCCCCAACCTTCACAACAAATGGGACCCCACTATTCCTTCGGAATTGCTTACGAGCCTCCGTTCTGCCTGTCCAGTTTTGTGGGACCACTATACTGCATTCTGGGATAGCCTGAACGTGCAGCCGGTCGTGTTCCACTGGAAGTGCGGTCTCCAAGACCCGGAATCGCTGACCGCTGCCGCTACCAGGTCGAACAGCGTCGAAACTGAGTGAAGGATCTACTATGGATGGCTCCCGCGGCGAAACGTATCGGGCGCGATACCAAAACATGCCACAAACGCCCGGCGGAGCGCGCGGCCATCCGCATATCCGACGCGAAGGGCCACTTCGTCCAGCCCGAGCGGGGTACTGAGCAGCAATGCGGCGGCGCGCCGCACACGCAGATGCCGCAAGAAAGCCCTCACGGTCTGTCCGGTCGCCGCTTTGAATTGTTTCCGAAAGTGCCCGCTTGACCATCCGCACGATGCGGCCAACGCGGGAAGGCCGGCATCCGGAAGTGTGTCGCCATCCAGCAAGCGGTGCACAGCAGGAAAGATGCGCTGCCAGACGGCGGTGGAGGGTGATTGCGGACTTTCCTGGCTATTACCAACGCGCCACAGGGTCGCCAGCAGGATCAGCAAATGCCCATACAGCAGCATGCGATATCCCGCATCCCGCTCATTGTATTCCCGCACCATGGTTGCCGCTATGTTCAGCGGTTGAATACATCCATTCAATGGATTTGTCAAGCTCCGAAAATGTGCCGCCCCGTACTCACCCCCGGTGCCTAAGAACAGATCCAGGACGCCAGCCATTTCCGGGTGATCCGCCGCACCGGCCAGGACGGCTTCGGTAAATACGACGTTGCGAACAACGAAGGGCGCATTGCCATGCACAACGTACGCGTGTGGTACGACGGGATTGATCAGCACGACATCCCCGGGATCGAGCGGCGATCTTCGCGATCCACACACGTGCCAGCCGTGGCCCGAAACCACAAGTGCGATTTCATAGAAATCGTGAGCGTGCATATCCGATGCATGGCGGACCACACGTTCGTTGGCCATTATCGATTCCCCCGGTCGAAGCAATGCACCTCGCCTCAGCACACGGAGGGGTCTGGCCTGCGGCGAATCGCCGCGAGAATCGCCCAAGACCACCGCAACTGTCCCCTTCCTGTCCCGCTTGGTCCTATCCACCGCAGGGTTCGGTCAATACACTACATCGCAGGGCTTTGCGCTGGTCATGGCACCCATCGGTCTGATCCGGCTTTCGCGCGTTTGCGTCTCGCGTCTCGCACTGCCACCTGTCCCTCCTGCGGGGTGGGTGGGAGCGGGCGGGTCGCGGTCCCTCTCAACATTCTCCAGAGAGGGGGTTGTGACTTGGAAGGCGCAGCTGCACGGCTGATCACGCGCCGCACGGCACTGCGTCGTTCCGCTGGAACCGTCATTGCGCTGACGTCTGCGTGTTCTGTGACCGGATGCGCCATCCATGCGGCTGCGTCCGCACGTCCCGCCGTTGCCGAGCCCGTCACCACAGTGCCCTTTCAGCTTTACGTGGTCGGCATCGACCTGTCGGCGTCCACGAGGAATCTCATTCAGGCATTTGTCGATCGTTCATTCAATTCATTACATAAAGGCATCCGGGCAGTCTGGCAACCCCAGATCTCCCCTCCGACCATCGTCACCCTGGCGTCCGGCACCGGTGCACCATGGATTCTTGCGGGATGCTGTGTCTGGTGGCCTCAGGTGCTGCCCTTCCTCGAACGGCTGGACCCGTATCTCCAGACCGCAAACATCCCGACGAGCCTCTGGTCGCGCAGGCAATTGACCGCGTTCCAACAGCCGGATGGGTTGTACGCCCTGCCAGAGGATGCCGCGTCGGAATGCTTTTTGTATCGGCAGGACATCCTTGATTCTCTGGGACTGCCTTATCCCTCCCCAGATTGGGATTGGATCCAGGCACGGGCACTCTGGGAACAATGCAGCACAGTGCAGGGCACCCATCGTCGATACGGCGTTGCGATTCCATTCAATCCAACGGCGTGGATGCCCGAGGGTTTTCCGCTCCTGGGCGGATTCGGCGGGGCGCTCATGGACGCCACGAGGACGCGTTGTCTCTTGGACCAACCAGGCAGCATCGCCTGCGGACAGTATTTCCTGCATATGGTTTGGAACGGTGTGGCCACCGCCGGTGGCGGATTCCCCAATCCTGGCATCTTTGATGGAACGGTCGTCTTCACGCAGGGAGCAGAACCGACAATCATCTACGCGGTGCAGAGACTGGGCACCGGCACAAAGTGGGACTTCATTGCTTTCCCCCGTTGGCCGCGCGGCCCGCTCAGCATCCTCCACAACAACTTCTACGGCTTGAACGCCGAAGCACAGATGAAGGATCTCGCGTGGGAACTCTTGCAGTTTGCGGCCATCGATCCCGCATGGTCCCGCTTCTACATGCGGCTGGCGCTCGCGCCACCGGGCCAGCCCCGTTTGCTCGAAGAATGGAAGACAGTGCTGCAGACCGTGGCCCCCGTTCTCAGCACAAAAGCACTGGATTATTGGATACAACCAACGCTCGGCGACAACTCTGCGTACGACTTCGAGTTCTTCCAGTATCAGCCTTTGCAGGCAGCCGCACTGCTTCAGAAGACGTGGGTTGATATCTGGAATCACAAGTCGGCTGTCACAGAGGGCTTCAGAACGATCACGCAGCAAGTGAACGCCCTGGAAACGGCGTCACGATCGCAGGCGCCGCCCCCAAGCGCGGCTCAGATCGTGGCCGCCACGCAAAAGAGGAACGCCAGGTTGAACAGCATGTTCAGACCGCAACCGTGAGCGTGGTCCTGTCTCCGAGCACGGACGCCGAAGATCTCTGGGAGGTGAGCGACGATGCAGCTTCGAATGGGCCTGGTGGGGTGCGGACCGCGTCAACGACAGCACATGACTGCACTCCGCCAGGTCCCCGAGCTCAAGGTGGCAGCATGCGTCGACATAGATGCACAGCGTTTGCAGGATTTCGGGCAGGCGTACGGCCTTGGTCCGGGGCAACGCTTTCGTACAGTTGGGGATATGCTCGCCGCGGAACACATCGATGTCGCCACGGTCGTGACCTCGCCACGGGTGCGCTTGGAGATCGTACAAGTTCTGGCTCAGGGCGGGGTGCGCGCAATCCTCGTTGAAAAACCCATGGCGCTAGAACTGGAAGACGCGTATCAGATGCTCCGGGTGTGCACCGACGCGGGCATTCAGCTTATGGTCAACCATCAGTATCGCTTCCTGCCGTTTGTCGGCGCCATCAGGGAAGCGCTCGTCAGCGACAGTCTCGGTAAAATCGAATACGTCCGAACGACATGTCCGATGAATCTTCACGCCCACGCCGTCCACATGATTGATCTGGCCAATTACCTGGTTGGCGACGAACCCCTGGAGTGGGTGTTGGGCAACGTCGGCGGCACTGGGGCGTTCGCATCCAAACACCCCGGCCCCGACAGCGCCATCGCGACGTTTGCCTATCGGAACGGGATACGGCTGCATCTCGAATGCGGTCCTCAGTCTCCGCGGTCCGACGATAGGGCAAAACTCCACCTGTACATCGAGGTGGTCGGGGACCGCGGTCGTGCGTGGGGTGGCATTGACTCGGGGTACCGGATTGTGACCGGCGGAGCTGCTCCCCGGGAAATGCGCGACCTGTGGAGTACGGGCCAAACGGTGGCTCAAGTCGCCCTGTTCCGCCACATAGTGCAAACGGTTGTTGATCAACGCGCGGATGAGAATCTGTGCCGGGCTTCTCTGGGCGTGCGGACCATCGAGGCGGTGATTGGAACGATGCAGTCGGCATTGGAGCACCGCATCGTGTCACTGCCACCGCAGGTCCCGCCGGGCTATTTGGAACAGGTGCGACGAACGCTCACGGGGGTGAGCGGGGCATAACGCGTGCACAAGGATTGCATAACGTCAAGGCCTCCACATGCTCGGGCTCCTGCAGCAATGCTGCAGGATATAGCAGGTCGTCCCTCGGGCCGCTCCTGCGTCGCATCACAGAGCCGAAGTTTAGGGAGGAACCCCGCGTGAACGTCATCGCAGCCTCCTCGCTTATTTTCGGCTCACAACCGTTGGCTCAAGCAGCCGCCAATATTAGGAGCGCGGGCTTTCAGGCCATGGATATCGGGCCAACGCACCTCTCTCCGGCCGCTATCGGCATCGAGCCGCAGCGTGCCGCCGAGCACCTGGCGGCGTCCCTGGGGATCCACGGTATTCGCCCGATTGCCTTTAATGCCGGCCTGCGGACCGATGACATGGCAAACACAGAAAAACGGCTCCGCCTGCTGGCTCTCACGGCCACTCGGCTCGGCGTTGAGGTGATCACATTCAACCCCGGTGCATCGA
>JAJYVN010000220.1 GCA_021791995.1 Bacillota bacterium | reverse complement strand
GGCGGTGCCCCGTGAGCTCGTAAATCCGTTCGCTGATGCGCTCGGTGGAGAGCAGCGGATACTCGTTGGCACGCGGCGAAGGCCTTCATGCCCGTCCCATACTGGGTCGGCGCCGAGACCGCCAGCGGAAAGGCCCCACGGGTGACCTTGCCACAGCAGGCGCAGCGGACCTCGTGGACTTGGTGTTCGGTGACTTCCCCCCTTTTGCCACCAACTCGAAGACCTGGCGACGGTCCACGGCCTCTCCAGGGGAGTCGTCCATCAAGCCGTTGCCGCAGCCTCGGCAGACGCTGGGAGGATGCACCACGACATGGTCGGGATGATCCCGGAACTCCAGGCGATGACCGGTCTGACCTCCGGACGGACGTCCGCTGTTGCCGCAGAAGCTCTTGGGCGCCGGCTTGCCGTACCCGTCACTGGACGGTGGCTTGCCATGGTTGCTGCTCGGTGAGGCCCAGCCGTCGCTCCAGTTCTCGGGCGCGCGTCTGCAGCAGGTCCACCTGCTGATAAAGCGCAAGCACCTGCTCTGGCGCAGTGGCGCACAAACCGATGATCTCTTCTTTGGTGGCTCTGGTGGCTCGGTCCATACGGCGTGATCACGCTCCGCCCCCGGCGGCATCCGGGTGGTGTAAGGCTACTACACCCTCGTCAGATTGTCCAGTACCGGATTCCCCGCCCGAACGGGGGGGGGGGCGTGGCGAGTTACGTCGATTAAAGCTCAGCTCAATGCAGGTTTAATATTGCAACTGTGTGGAAGGATAAATGATCTCGAGATAGAACTTGCTTCAGCGCTTCTCACGATTCCCAAAGTACTGTTCCAAGGGGGTGCCCTATGTTTCCCCGCGCTCGGACCGACGGCATCGTCTCCGACGGCTCCGCCACCCGCCAACGACTCACCGAGCCCTCCACCGGCCGCACCTGGGAACTCTCCGCCTTCGTCTATGCGGTGTGGTCGCACGCCGATGGTCGCACTAGCGTGGCACAGATCGCGGAGGCGATGAGTGCCGAACAGGACATCGCGGTCAGCGAACAGCAGGTATGGGCCGCCCTCGATCTACTTGCGGACCAGGGACTGGCTGAGCGCATCGCGCCGCCAGCATCTTCTAGCGGGGACCTCGCGCGGCGCTCCTTTGTGTTGCGGACGGCTACGGCTGCCGCTGCGGTCGTCGGTGCGGTGGCGGCCGTTAGCCAACCGGCTCTGGCCGCTAGCACGGGCGGCAAGAGTTCTCAGAGTCATGGAGTCCCAGGGGAAATCTCCACCCTCCAATCGGACGTGCAAACCCTGCAAGCCACGACGGAGGAACAGGCGGTCAAGATCACGCAACTCCAGGGACAGGCCAATGAGCAGGGCACCAAGATCCAGACGCTGCAAACGCAATCCGCCGCAGAAGCCGCCCAACTCAGCGCTGACGCGAGCGCTCTCTCCGAGGACAGTACCGAGATCGCCCGACTGCAGCAGGACGTGGAGGCCGAGCAATCCGCCAAGCAACAGGCCGAGGAAGGCACCAAGGAGCAGAACAACAAGCAGACCGAGCAGTCGGCCAAGCAGCAGGCCGAGGAAGGCACCAAGGAACAGAGCAACAAGCAGACCGAGCAATCCGCCAAGCAGCAGGCCGAGGAAAGCACCAAGGAGCAGAACAAGCAGCAGACCGAGCAATCCGCCAAGCAGCAGGCCGAGGAAAGCACCAAGGAGCAGAACATGGAGCAGTTCAGCAAAGAACAGGGGACAAAGACTTCCAGTAGCGCAGGTTAACCGAGGCGCCGATACGTGTGGAGGCGATTCCTTGAACGAACAACAGGTGCGCCATGCTGAGCCGGAACGGGAGGTGGTCTCTGGCCACTTCCCTGCGTGGACCGCCATTCGAGCGGTGCCACGCCTGTATGTCATGGACGGTTTCGCCAGTGATGCCGAGGTAGAACGGGTCCTCACGCTTACGCGCGATCTCGATGCCTGGCGGCAGCGCGGGGCGAACGTCAAGCGAGATGCAACCGGGGCGTCGTTTGAGCTCCCAGTGGCTGCGGACGAGGTCCTTGGGGCGCTGGTCGCGCGCACCTACGACATGTTGGGGGTGGAGAACGCCGTGAACTTCAGCGTGCGGTTCCGCCACTACCGCACCAACGATTCGCACCCGCTGCACACCGACACATACACCATCAACGGGGCACATCTGGTCGCTACGGCCCTGCTCTGCCTGACCTCACCGGAAGAGGGCGGATCAACGGACTTCCCCTCGGCCTCACCACCCGTCCGTGTCCCATACCGGCGCGGCCGGATGGTCAGTTGGCTCAATCTCGTGCCCGCTGGGACGGAAGACCCGCAGGCAGCGCATGCGGGCGCGGCGGTGACGGCAGGGGACAAGATCACGATCACCAACTTCATCTATGCGGACCCGCATTGCCGACTGGTCCGGGAAGGGCCCGCGTGCTTGCGGCCATGAGGTTCATCTGTATAGACGACGGCGTGCCGCCAGAGACCCCTAACCTTTTGCGATCCGCGTGTCAGGTACGGGACGTCCCATTTCAGAGCGTCGATCCGCGCACCTTTGAATTTCGGGAGGAGTCCCGCCTGGGTAGCGGGGACATCCTCTTCCGTCCTGCAGTGTCCGTATTGGCCCAGCGAGTCGAACAGTTCCTCTACGGGCCGGGTACCGCAACCTTCTACGCCGATCCGGATGACGTCTACTTTGCGACGACGAACCCCGTGCTCCTGCACGAGCGCGTAGGCCTACCGCTGCCTCGGAACTTCCCCTGCCATACCAAGGACCGCACCGTCCTGCGTTCCTACGTGGAACGCCTCGGTGGCTTGCCGGTCGTGGTTAAGGTGATGGGTGGCTCCCGGGGTATCGGCGTCATGACCGCCACCACACTACCGGCGCTCTTCTCGCTCGTGGATTATCTCTTCAACTTGGGTGTCACGCCGTACCTCATGGCCTACGTCGGCGACGCCGTGCATTGGCGCGTAGTGGTCGTGGGTGACCGGGCAGTAGCAGCCTACCGGAACACTACCGATGAGGACGACTTTCGCACGTATGCCGGCTCGTCTCTTGCTGACTATTTTGCGGAGGTGCGCCCGGATCTTGCGGCGCTGTCCGTGCGCGCGGTGCAGGGCATTCGTCGGGAGACGGGCGGGGTGGACCTGCTGGAGCACCCAAGCGGGCGCCTTTACCTCCTGGAGGCGAATTTCCCATGTTATTTCCCCCAAGCGCAGCTTGTTGCCGGTATCGACATTGCAGGCATGATGGTGGATCATCTCATCGCTAAGTCTCGGGTTCTCAACGCGGGGTAGCCGAGACATAAGCCAATTTCACCACCCAAGGGAGCGGAGGGGCGGAATAGAGGTTGGCAAAGGGCTGACGCGGGGTAACCGGAAGAGGCTGGGTAGAGGAGACGGCGAGGAAGGATACAGATTGGGAAGGACCTCGGGGCCGGTGGTAAGGCGGCAGGGCGTGCATTGGTATAGCCCGTTCGGGCGTGTTTCCATTACCATGCGCGAGCACGGGTTGTCCACGGTCAGACCGTTGATCGGTGATGCCGCAGACACGGCCGTCCGGCATGGGGACAGCCAAGAGTTGCTCGTGGCACGCTCGGCGGCGGGATGAAGGGTGGTACGGATGCCGCCGTGGGGTTTTGACGGCAAGGGAGTCGACGCAAGCCTTGCGGAGGTTTTTGACTACGGTACGCGCGGTTGGGCGGGAGATGACGTAGTGGCGGGTTAGGTCGATCCCCCGACCATGCCGGGGCACGCTACGATAGAAGCACCTTCAGCCATCCGTTGCTCCATGGGGAAGTCAGGACGTTGCAGGCGGTTGGCTGTCTGTGTCGGGCGGAATGCACGCACAGGGCTTCTTCGTTTCATCGGGACGCGAGCCTTGAAGCGTTTGGCCAGGTTCGAGGTTCACCTCAATCCGTTGCGATTGGCGCGAGCCCGCATGCGTTGGTGAGGTGGAAAACGAGCAAGCAAGTGGGCTTCGCCGGATGCTATCGTCAATCGTTCTGCCATCCAATACAAAACATACCCATTTGTATACTACTGCAGGGAGGCGCTGCCCGGTGATTGCGGGTTTGCTCTGGGCGTCATGGATCGTTTCCTGCGTTCTAGCGGTGAATGGCGTTATGCGGCGGGCGGGGGCGTTTTTGCTCGTGGCTGGTCTGTTGCGGCTGATCGTTCCATGGGTCGCGATGATGTCAATCGGAAGGTTCATACTGCTCATACCACTGCTGGAGATAGCCATTGGAGTCGGGTACCTCTCCAAGGCCCGGACAACCATACAATGGCTGCTAGCTGGTTTGGCATGTACGCTTTACGTTGCGTAGCTCGTAATGGTGCTTTGATCTGGGCATTCCCCCAATGCGCAACCCACTACGGAAACGATATGGTCAATGTTGGACGGACGAGTCCGGCACCCGTCTGAGATGAACATTTTCCCCGCCCTTGACTCGCTGGGTTTACTTGGTTTCACGACGGGGGGCATTCCACGGGCCGAGGTTGGTTGCACACTCCGGCCCTCGTCCGAAACACTGCGCACCGACCGTGACACTCTTTTCGTACTGCGTCATATTCGTCCGAGACCAGCATGGCTTCCTTGGCGGGGAACGAGCGGAAGACGGTGCTAAGCGACACATCTGCGGCCTTGGCAGTCTGCTCCACGGTTGTGTGTTCATATCCGTGTTCGCTGAACAGCTGGATGACGCAGGCGCGGATGGTGTCCTGGATCCTTGGCTTTTTGCTCTCGCGCAGCCCCGGGCGACCTGGAACGTTCGCTTTGTTCATCATGCCATTCCCTTTATGGTCACTACCAGAGCGGCTATGAGCAGAATCCTCCAGGTGCGGTTGGCGCTGCGGAAGAGCTCTGGATCCATCAAGCCAGGGTGAAGGGCGACACGGGTCAGATACCGCTTCCACTGGGTGAACGCGGAAAGAATGCCGAGGCCAATCCCGTACCTAATTCGGTGAGCTGCGGGGGGGAGGGGTGAGGTAAGGGCGCGGTGAGGAAGGAACGGAAGCGGCGATCGAGCGGAAAGAGATAGATGTCTTTGATGGGTTTGGCGCGGAGCTTGTGGCGGTCGAGCTTGCCGCGACCCTGGGTGCGGCCGACGTATATCCAGTTGGCCGCACGGTAAGACGTGCCGGCGAAGCGTGCGGACTCC
>JAJYVN010000009.1 GCA_021791995.1 Bacillota bacterium | reverse complement strand
GAGATGCCCAACCGTTTTGCGGCTTGCCCTGTCGAGAGCATCTGTTCCCTTATCATAGGTCATCATCCGATCACCGGCGAGTAATGTCAAGCGTCGATGTCTACTCCACCATGCTCCATAGGGACAACGTGTCGGTCGCAAGGGACCGTATCTCCGTCTCTGCCGGAACCGTCGCACACACCGTGATTGCGCGCTTATGCACATCGATGCCAGCACACCGCTTCTGGATCACATCCAAGGCGATCGATCCACCCCCTATGTGCTCGGGCGGGTGGCGCGACGACCCGATTCCCGGGGTATCTCCCCTACGTGCTCACCCCGAAGGGTGGCGACAATGTGTGGTGCTCTCCAGGTCGCCGTGGTCAGACTACGGAACGGGCTCTGAGCACCAAGCAAACTGTGACCTTCACTTCGCCACCGCCCGTGCCGACGAAGATTCGCCCTGCTCTCGGCTTTTCATGCCGCGTGGTGCCGGCCAAGCCTGCATGGGGGACTGCTGAGCAGTAACTCCAGTCGTTTGGATTTCCGCATCGCCCAGTTGCACTCCCCCCACCGTCATCGATGCAACGCATCATGAAGCCCGGGGCGTGAAATGTCCCGTGGTTTTCGCCACCGGAATGAGGCAGGAGCCTCCGTGAAGAACAACTAGCGCATTGGGTCTCGTGCATATGGACGTGTGAATTGTACTTCTGCTATGATCGCGCCCATGAACTACTTGCTACTCACGATGCTCGTGCTCCCTTTGCTCGGCCTATTGGCCGGGGCTATGGCTGGCGAATCGCTTGTCGGTCGACGGTTTGTGCTCGGATTGGTCCTAGTCAACCTTGGGGTAGCGGCGGTTCTGGCGGTTCGCGTCACTTTGGGTTCGGCGTTCCTCGTGCCGGGACCCTGGGGTCTGGCTCTGGTGGGGGATCGCTTGGGTGTGCTTTTCTCCCTGTTGGCGGCGAGTATCCAGGCAACCGTGTTGCCGTATGCCGCGCGGTGCTTGGAACGGTCGGTGTTTCGCCGGTTCGCGGTGCTCTCCCAGGCGCTACTGACCGCCTCGGAACTGACCGGGATGGCGGGCAGTTTCGGCGCGCTGGTCCTCGGTTGGGTAGCGGCTAGTCTGGCGGTGTATCTGCTCGTGTCCAACACGGTGCCAGGGCAGCGGGGGGCTCGACAGTTGGGTGTCGCGTTCATGCTGGGAGACGGTGCACTCGTGGGCGCCCTGGCCATTACCCGGCATGTGACCGGTGGTGCCTCTTGGTCGGCACTTCCCGCAGTCGGGGCATCCCTGCGTGCGATTCGCCTTTCGCTCGGCCCGGTGGTGGTCACTGCAGCAGATGCGGTTGCAGTCCTAATCGTTGTGTCTGCGATTGTGCGGAGTGCCCTGTGGCCCGGACCACGTTGGCTATCCTCCACACTGGCGGCGCCCACGCCGGTTTCGGCCTTACTGCATGCGGGAGTGGTCAACGCGGGGGGACTGCTCCTCATCCGTCTAAGTCCGTTGCTTGTCTCCACTCCGGGTTTTCCGCTGGCGTTGGCCGCAGGTCTTGGCACGGCAGCCCTAAGTAGTGTAGGGACGGTGGTGCGCAGCGATGTCAAGGGAGCCTTGGTGCATTCCACCATGAGCCAGATGGGGTTCATGATGGCCGAGTGCGCCGTGGGCGCGTATACGCTCGCTGTCTTTCATCTGGTGGCGCACGCAATGTACAAGGCCTCGTTGTTTTTGAACTCTGGGGACGGTATTGCGGCTACCGTGCGTGATCGTCAGTCATCTGCGCTGGCAGTTCGGGCCCCGATCAATCTGCGTCTGATCAAGGCCGCGATCGGTGGTGCCGGCCTCTTCCTGCTCGCGCTCGTCGCTCCCTTGACGCACGTTGTGCGCGGGGATGGCGCGTTGACAGTGACGTTTGCGGTTGTTACCAGCGGTGCACTGTTGTGGGGGTGGTTGGAGCGCAAGCAGCCCTTGGCCCAGGAGTTGTGGACCATGGTCATGGTGGCTGCCGGCGGTCTCGCGTACCTGATATGGTCTTCGGTCGTCGTTGGCTGGCTGGGGGCAGGATGGTCCCCTGCCGTGCCTACTCTGCTTTCTCCTTCTTGGCTGATTGCCGCTTTGCTCGCGGCTGGCGGGTTCACAGCCCTCGTCGCCTGCGCCGCACCGCCGCGCGTTGTGGCACAACTTCAGGCCCGAGCCCTTTGGGCCTCCTGGAGAATGCCGTCACCCAAGGGCATTCCGTCGATTGCCCGCCCACGTGGCGTGGAGGTGGTCTCGTGCAAGGAATCGGTCTGAGCGCATCGACAGTGGCGGCAGCCGCGCGGGCGCGGCTGCTCATTGATGTGGAATCGGCGGCGCGCCTCTTGGCACCGATGTGGCCGTTGCATAGTTTTGTGGCCGTTAATCCCCTCATGGGCTTGCTGGAACTCGGGTTCGAGGGGGCGGTGCGTGAAGCGAGCCGGTGGCTGCCGATGCAGGGGTACCCGTCTCCACAATTCATGGAGGAAGAGTACCACCGTGGGCGCGTGACGGACGCAGACCTCCTCGCTGTGCTGGTCGACCGGCGCTTGGACGTTAACCAAACGCTACCGTTACTGCACGCATGGTTGAGTGGTCCTGAAGCTATCCCAGCTTCAGGTAAGGCGGGCGAGCAAGTTGATCTTGCGCGCGATGTAGGTTGGTCATATGCCATCGACGCGCAACTGGCCGCGTTTTGTT
The DNA here is from genome assembly GCA_021791995.1 of Bacillota bacterium. Taxonomy (GTDB): domain Bacteria; phylum Bacillota; class Sulfobacillia; order RBS10-35; family JAJYVN01; genus JAJYVN01. The sequence goes on along the minus strand of JAJYVN010000009.1, from coordinate 23,648 downwards.
GTGCGTTTGCCGACGAGGGTGCTTCTACCTGGGGTCTCGGCGAGCGTAGCGGTGGACTCTACCGCTGTTGGCGGGCAGTGGCTGCGTACGATCCGTTGCTCCGCCGTCAGCTACGGCACCGGGTGGCCCATGCGATTGCCGCCTTGCCGGCCGATCCTGAAGAAGCACTGCTGAATGCGCTGGTGCGACTGGACATTTCCGAGGTGCACCGTGTCGCCCAACTGCGGCGACGCGTGGCTCGCCTTCCAGGATGGGTGAGCTATGCCCAATGGCGGCAGGAGTGGTCTGGGCCAGACTGCGCTTCACCTCCGCTGCGCGTTGTGGACCTGCTGGCGGTTCAGATGAGTTACGAGGCGCTCCTTCTGGATCCAGAGGCGATGAAGGCGAATGCACCGCCGATCTCAGCGGGAAGCGACAGTGTTTGTGCGGCGATTTGGTTGGAAGCTTACGAGCGGCACTACCAGGACGACCTCCTTGCTAAACTACCTGTTCGTCAGGGACCCGAGGAGGCCAAATCGCCCCAGGCGCAGATCGTCTTCTGCATCGACGCTCGCTCGGAACGGTTGCGCCGTCATCTTGAAGCGACGGGGCCTTACACAACCTTCGGGTTCGCGGGGTTCTTCGGTTTTCCCGTCGCCGTTGCCGGTATGGCCGACCGCTATGCCACCGCCCGTTGCCCGGTGCTGATGTCCCCTCGCGGCGTCGTGCGCGAGCGCCCGGCTGCTGGCCAGGAGCGTGCTGCGGCGTTCTACCTGCGTAAGCGCGCGCGGGCAGCAGCTGTCCACAATGCGTGGCGGGCCGGAAAGACTGTACCAGGTTCCCCATTTGTGTTGGCGGAAGCCCTTGGATGGTGGCTTTTGCCGTCGGCAAGCATCCGGACGTTCTGGCCCCGCGGTGCCCGGCGTCGGGGGCCAGCGACAGTTCTGGATTCGGGCGATGCGGGCGGACTATCCCTCCATGAGCGCATCCTGTTCGCGGAGAATGCGTTGCTGTCCATGGGTCTTGTTCGTGGGTTCGCCCGACTGGTGGTGCTGTGCGGTCATACGGGACGTACGATCGCCAACCCCCATGCCTCTGCGCTGGACTGCGGCGCGTGTGCTGGCGCCCCCGGAGGCCCGAGCGCTCGAGTGGCCGCGCGGGCCCTGAACTGCCCTGCGGTTCGAACGGGGCTTGCCGAGCGAGGTGTGTACATACCACCAGAGTCGTGGTTTCTTGCCGCAGAGCACGATACGACCACCGATACCATCACCATCTTGGATCGGCACCTGATTCCCGATGGCTATGCGCCCGAGCTCCGGCGGCTGGAGTCGGACCTGGCAGAAGCGGGGCGGCGGTGCGCGGCCGAGCGCGCCGGAGCCCTCCCCGACATCCCACGTCGGACGAACAGCCGCCAGTTGGCAGCGCACTTGGCCAAACGGGCGGCGGACTGGGCCCAGATCCGGCCCGAGTGGGGTCTAGCGCGCAATGCTGCCTTCGTGGTCGGTCCCCGGTCGCTCACGTTTGGGATCAACCTCGAAGGACGGGTGTTCATGCACTCCTATGAACCCGTCCTTGACGCTGACGGAACGATCCTTGAGGGTATCCTTACCGGACCCCTTGTTGTCGCGCAGTGGATCAACGCCCAATATTATTTCTCCTCTGTGGCACCGGAGGTGTTTGGCGCCGGGGATAAAACGTTGCATAACCCAGTTGGCGGCATCGGCGTACTGTCTGGTGAAGGCAGGGATCTCAAGATCGGGTTGCCGTGGCAATCGGTAGCGGCCAGTGGCGAACTCTACCACGAGCCGATGCGCCTTGTGGTTGTTGTCCAGGCGCCGCTGGAGCGGCTGGATGCCATCATGGAGCGGGACTCCGTACTCCGTCAACTCGTTGGCGGGCGGTGGTTGTACCTGGTGGCCCGACCGAGCAGAATGCAGGCGTACGTGTGGCGTGAAGGGACCTGGCATTCGTGGCAGCCTGCAACGTCCACCAGTGGCCGCATGCGCGCAGGGCAGGAGTGATTCATGGGATGCGCCAGAACGTGGCTCCATCGGGAACGGAGGGAATGCAGTGCAGTTGGAGGGTCTCAGTCGCATGACCCGTGTCGAGGTCGTCACCACGGGACAGAACGTGGCCCTTCTGCAAGGGGTGTTTAAGTCCGCTGGCGCAGTCGGCTACACGGCCATGTCGAGTGTATGGGGACTTGGTCATCACGGTGTTCACCCTGGGCGCCTCGCCTTCAATGAGCGGGACACTCAGGTGCTTATCTTCACCGTGCTGGCGGAGGAGGCAGCGCCCGATCTCGTTTCGGCAGTCCGGCACTGGCTCTCGGATCGCCCCGGTGTCATGTTCGTCTCCGAAGTCTACGTGAGCCGTCCGGAGTATTTCCGATGAGCCCGAAGACGGAGCCGGGCAAGGGCCGTCGGATGGTGCGTCGGTCGGAGCGGGAGACCGCGCGCGTCGGTCGGGGTCCATCACAAGATGGATCACAGAGAGACACGGGGACGGACGTCGGCCCGAACGAAGCCAAAACCACTTGGACGTTCCTCACGAACCACGCGCATGTGCTGACGTGCATCGTCGATGAGCCGAACATACGCGGCCGCGACATCGCGGCGCGGGTCGGCCTCACCGAACGGGCCGTTCAGACCATCATCGCGGATCTGGTTGCGGGTGGCTACATTCTCCGTTCCCGAGAGGGGCGTCGCAACCGCTATTCAGTAAACCCGGACGGTCCCATGCGACACCCCCTGGATCAGGGGCATACGGTTGGCGATCTCTTCGCTGCCTTGGGGCACTTACCCCAATTAGGATTGCGCGACTCCATCCAGCGGCGTGACGCCGGTCCGCCCTAATCGCCTTGGTAAAGCTACCGGCGATAAGGTGGATGTAGGGCGCAGTCTTCGAAACGAAGAGCTTGTGGAAGAGGAGGTGTGACGTGGGGGCGACATACTCCAGCATCTACCAGGGGCGTGAGGCGGTGTGCGCCACCAAACATCGCAAAGAGCAGATCATCGGCCCTCGTATGGCTCACTTGGGCCTCAGGATGCGCGTGCCGCTCGATCTAGACACCGATGCGTTGGAGACCTTTTTGGGGGAAGTGCCTCGACTCGGGAGTCCACACGAGGTTGTGGTACGCAAGGCCCGGTTGGGTATGGTCTCTACTGGCCTGCCTCTTGGGTTAGGCAACGAGGGGAGCTTCGGAGCAGATCCTGCGGTGCCGTTTGTGGCAGGAGATCACGAAATACTGGCCTTTGTCGACGATGAACTTGGTATCCAGGTGACTGAGGAATTATTTAGTTCCGGGACCAATTTTGCCTGCCAGGTAGTTGCCGGGATAGATGATTGTCGCGACTTCCTTCGGCACGCCCGTTTCCCTTCGCATGGACTGATCTTCCGACCAAACGCTGGGTCACCGCCATGGCCGCTCTTGGCGAAGGGTATCGCGAGCTGGACGGAATTCGTGGATGCGGTGGGCCGGTGTGCGCAAGCTTCGAGCGATGGATTGGCCCACGTTGAGACCGATATGCGCGCGCATGTGAATCCGATGCGGCAACGGGTGATCGGTATTCTTACCGAACGCTTGGCGCGGCGTCTTGCCGCCCGTTGCCCGTCGTGTGGCGCCCCTGGGTGGGGCCTCGTTGGCGTGGTCAGGGGATTGCCTTGCGAAGTGTGTGGTGGGGCAACGGGTTGGGTCCGTGAGGAAATTCACGGGTGTCCCCGCAGCCAATTCAAGGAAACGATTCCGAGGAGCGATGGCATACGCGTTGCGAACGCTGCCCCCTGCCCTTGGTGTAATCATCAGGCGGTCGGGCGTCCAGATGGGCATTGGCTGCTGTCACCTGGCGGGGGTGCTGGCGGCATTTGTTGCAGAGCAGGAGGACCATGGAACCAAGAGCTCGATGAAGACATGGATGTGCCGGTGACCCAGCGATCTTGAGGACGAGGTGAAAGCAATGGGCAAGCCACAAGTTGCGGTCATCATGGGAAGTAAGTCGGATATGGAAGTGATGCGCCATGCCGTGGACATGCTGGAGGCCATGGGCGTTCCGTATGAAACCGCAGTCGTATCCGCCCACCGAACTCCAGATCATATGTTCGCATTTGCCGAAAGCGCTGCGCCTCGTGGGATTCGGGTAATCATTGCCGGGGCGGGCGGTGCCGCTCATCTTCCAGGCATGGTCGCAGCCAAAACCACTCTGCCGGTTATCGGTGTTCCCGTACCCGGTTCCCAACTGAACGGGCTAGACTCCTTGCTTTCCATCGTACAGATGCCCAGAGGCGTACCGGTAGCCACCGTGGCCATCGGCGCAGCGGGAGCGGCCAACGCCGCCCTGCTTGCCGTACGCATTCTGGCATTGGACGACGTGCTGATGCAGCGACGGCTCGAAGAATATCGCACCGAGCAAGCTCGTGTCGCAATGGAGGGACTGTAGCATGGCCGCCGCTCTACCCTTCGGGAGCACGATCGGTATCATGGGGGGTGGCCAGTTGGGGCGCATGGTCGCCTTGGAAGCTCGGCGCCTAGGCTATAGGACATGTGTGCTGGATCCCGACCCGACATCACCGGGAGGGCAGGTGGCGGACAGTTCCGTCGTCGGCTCTCTGAGTGATCCAGAAGCTGCACGGGAGCTTGCGCGGCGGGTCCAAGTCGTCACCTACGAGACTGAGAACGTCCATCTCCGGACGGCGGAGGCGGCGGAGGCGCTTGTGCCGCTCTATCCAAGCAGCACCGTTCTGCACATCACGCAAAATCGCATCCGAGAAAAGACATTCCTAGCGCGACTCGGCCTTCCAGTACCCAAGTTTGCCCCAATTCGGTCCACAGAAGCCCTTGGTGATGCACTGCGTTGGATGCCCTTACCTCTGGTGATGAAGACGTCGTCCGGTGGGTATGACGGCAAGGGGCAGGCGATTGTGCATACCCCCGAAGAGGCGGAGAGGGCTTTTGTGCGGCTCGCTGCGCTGTTCGATACGTTAATCCTTGAAGAGTTGGTCGATGTGACCATGGAACTCTCGGTGATCTGTGCCCGGGGAGTGGATGGACAGATCGTTTGTTACCCAGCATCTGAAAATCGCCACACGAACGGGATCTTAGATGTCACACTTGCACCAGCGCGAGTTTCGCCGAGCATTGCATCGCAGGCGCGAGAATATGCGGTGAAGATCGTCCAGGAACTCGGGCTGGTGGGGTTGTTGGCAGTGGAAATGTTTCTCGCACGGGGAGAGCGGCTCGTTATCAACGAACTGGCACCCCGCCCTCACAACTCCGGTCACTATACGCTGGACTCCTGTGCCACATCCCAGTTCGAGCAGCTTGTCCGGGCGATCACCAGATTACCATTGGGAACTACCGAATTGTACATGCCCGCCGTGATGGTAAACCTACTTGGCGATCTTTGGTCGGGGGCTTGTCCGCCCAACTTTCCCCACGCATTGGCTGTGCCCGGTGTGCGACTCTACCTGTATGGAAAGTCAACCGCGCTTCCGGGGCGGAAGATGGGGCACCTTTGTTGTGTCTCCCATTCTTTGGACGTCGCACTGGAACGTGCGCTCGAGGCCCGATCCCGCACGGGGGCAGGCTACGCCACACTGGATACGAGGTGATGATGAGCACGTGAGCCACTGCCCGTCGCTCTCTGATCCTCGTAAACTCCCGCTAGACGTAGATCATCTTGCGTGTCATGCCACCGTCGATGATTAACCACTGGCCGGTGATGAAGCCAGCACTCTCGCTCGAGAGATACACAGCGGCTTCCGCAATATCTTCCGGACGGCCCACTCGTCCCACCCAGTGTTGTTCAGCGTCCGAGGCACTGTTTTGCGGGGCATGCCGCTCAGCAAATGGAAGATAGTTGGCGGTGTCGATCCATCCCGGGCAGATGGCGTTGCACCGGATACCCCAGGCGCCCAGGCTCGCCGCGAGGGCATGTGTCAGGCCCAGAAGGCCTGCCTTGCTGGCGGCATAAGGTTCGCTGTTCGGTTCGGATTGCAACGCGCGCGTGGAGGCGATCTGAATGATCGACCCTCCCCCTGCTTGGCGCATCAGAGGCGCCACCTCTCGGGCCATGAGGTATGCCCCGCGCAGATTGACTGCGAGCACGCGGTCCCAATCCTCCAAGGTACCGGTGAGGATACCGCCCCGGCCCATTCCGGCGTTGTTCACAAGAACATTCGCCGTTCCGATCGCAGCCACGCTCGTGCGCACCTCCTCCGCGTTGGCCACGTCGCAGACGTGGGCCGATGCTCGCCCACCCGCCGCCTCGACCTCGGAGCAACATTCCTCGGCAGTCTCCGCGCGGGCATCTAGGATCGCGATCGACGCCCCGCGGCGGCCGAAGGCCAATGCGATCGCCCGCCCGATTCCCTGACCGGCCCCAGTCACCAGGATCGTTCGTCCGGACCAATCCTCCACGCTGACGACACCTCCCCCAATGCACTCTACGGAGAATTAGACGGGTTTTCCTGCCACGCAAACCAGCGCCATACGCTCTGCCGATCGAATTGGGAGGCGCAGACGGTCTTGGCAGGTGCCACGGCGGATTTCCAAAGAGCTACACCGGATATCGTTGATCACAAGCGGTGGATCGAGAATCTGCGGAAGGACTTGCGCCTGGCGATGGGGTAGAATAAGCCGACCAGGAGGGGTGGTTTGGGCTTGTTGCTCCTCGGACGTCCGATTGCGACTGTTTTGGTGGTTCTGGAGAAGGTCCTGAGTTCGTTGGCCCTCAGTGCGGGCGCGGCGCTCGCCGTCGTGCTGCGTGCCCGCCATATGACCAATCCACTGGCGCTTTTGCTGCCCGGAGAGTTCCACGAGGTGCCACCGGACGGATTGGTCATATGGATCAATCACCACCTGCCGCAGTTCGGGCCGACCATTCTCCTTTGGATTGCATTGGGGCTCTTGGTCTGGGCGGTTGTGCTGGCGCTCGAAGCCTACGGTGTGTGGTTCGAGGTTGGCTGGGGAGAACTGCTGCTGATTATTGAGACCTGCCTCCTTCTTCCCGTCGAGGTGGTCGACATTGTTCGCCACTTGGCTCTGACCGGGTTTGCTACGCTGATGGTGAACCTGCTCGTGCTGGTGTACGTCGTTCGGCTCTACCGGAGACGAGATGTCGCCCGCTCCCAGCCCGTGGTGCTTCCCTCCGAAAAACCTTAATCCACCAGCACTTCCCGCACCAGCGGCGCGACCTGCCAAGGCATCTCTGCCACACGGACGCCGGCTGCCTCAAGGGCCTTACGCTTACTGTCATATGTACCACGACCCCGTTCGATGATCGCCCCCGCGTGCCCCATGCGTCGCCCGGGAGGCGCGCTGCGACCGGCGAGGTAGGCGACAACGGGCTTTCCCATACCCTTGATGAACTCGGCGGCCTCTTCCTCGGAGGATCCGCCGATCTCACCGACCAACACGACGCAGCGCGTTTCTGCGTCATGCTTCATCCGCCGGAGGACCTCGACGAATCCGGTGCCCACCACGCGATCGCCGCCCATCCCGACGACGGTTGTTTGACCCAGGCCCTCCGCCGAGAGGGATGCCACGATTTCGTAGCTCAGTGTCCCAGAGCGCGCAACCACGCCGACGGGGCCGGGCTGAAAGATGCGGTTGGGTGGGATTCCGAGCTTGGCCCGGGCGCCAGGGGAGCAGATGCCGTACGTGTTAGGACCGATCACGATCGCGGAGTGCTGGTCCGCGAACGCCAAAACCTCCAAGGTGTCATGCAACGGAACGTGCTCGGTGATGAGGATCAGCAGCGCAATGCCTGCGTCGATCGCTTCAAACGCGGCATCGCGCAGAAAAGGCGCGGGGACGAAGAGAACGGACGCTGTGGCTCCGTGCTTGTCCACCGCGCTCTGCACATCGTCATACACCGGAACCCCCGCGACTTCCCGTCCCTGCCGTCCTGGCGCTACGCCCGCGACGACTCGCGTGCCGAATTCCAGCATTTGCGCCGTGTGGAAGCTGCCCTGATGACCGGTGATGCCTTGAACCAGGACCTTGGTCTTTTCGCCCACCAGGATGCTCATGCTGGCTGACCCGCAGCGGGTTTCCGCCGTGTCGGTCAGTTCTCTCCCCTTTCGGCCCGGACTTGGCTCCACATGCAGCGCACTACGTATTCGCCAGGAGCGCGGCCTTCTCGGCCGCCTCGCGCATGGAGGTAAAGGCCTCGATCCCGGCTTGCCGCAACAGGGCGGTTCCCTCTTCCTCATTCGTGCCAACGAGCCGCACGACGACGGGAACCGGGACACCGCCCGGGCGGTGGGTGACCTCCACCAGGGCTCGCGCGACGTCGTCACAGCGCGTGATGCCACCGAAGATGTTGATAAGGATCGCCCTTGGCCGGGAGGAAACCAGTATGTCGAGGGCGTGCGACATCGGTCCGGAAGCGGCACCACCGCCGGCGTCCAAGAAGTTCAGTGGATGTCCACCGAAGAGGGTAAGGGCATCGAGCGTCGCCATGGTGATGCCCGCTCCATTGGCCATCACCGCAATGTCCCCATCCAGTTGCACAAAGGCCAGGCCGAGGGCGTGAACGGCTGCTTCCATCTGGGTCTCTGGCTCGGTGCGCGGCAGCTCGGGATGGCGCGCCAGTGCGTCATCATCTACGTTGAGACGGGCATCCAGGGCCACCAACTGATTGTCGACCACTGCCAAGGGGTTACATTCCACGAGTTCTGCGTCGCGCGCCCGGAAGACGGAAAAGAGCTTGGTGGCGATGTCAGAGAAGGATGAGAGAACCGCTGGTGGCAACCCGAGTTGACAGGCGACCTGCCGGGTCATGTATGGCTTGAGGCCCCACGGCAGGGGGAAGGGGCGTCGGAAGATGGCCTTGGACGGAACTTCCTCAATGTCCACTCCCCCTTGGGCGGAGGCGATGAACACGGGTTGCCGAAGAAGCGGATCCACGGTGATCGCGACATACAACTCGCGGTCGGGCGTGATCCGCTGTTCACAGTAGACCTGGTCGACGACGTATCCCTTGAGCGTCATCCCCAAGATGTCCCTGGCGCACTGCCGGGCTTCTGCCGGTGTCTCCGCGAGCCGAATGCCTCCTGCCTTGCCTCGGCCACCCACCAGGACCTGTGCCTTGACCGCTACCGGCCCGAGGCTTGCGGCGGCTGCCTCGGCTTCCTCTGCCGTGGCGCAGAGCCTCCCCTCCGGAACCGGAATCCCTGCCTCGCGCAGCACTGCCTTGGCCATATACTCATACAGTTTCAAGGTCTCACCCCTACGCGCTCACACCGTGGTGGGAAGTTCCGCCATCTCGCCGCGCACCTCGTCCGCCGATCGGAGAAACAGCGTCTGTTCCTCCGCTGTGAGCAGAATCTCGAGAATCCGCTCCACGCCCCCTGCCCCCAGAACAATGGGAACGCCTGTATACAGGCCTGAGATACCATACTCGCCGCGCAGGTAGGCCGGCGCTGGCAGCACGCGGTGCTGGTCGCGGACGATGGCGGCCACCATTTCCGCCAAGGCTGCGCCGGGTGCGTAAAAGGCGCTCGAGGCTTTGAGCAATTCCACAATCTCGCCGCCACCACGACGGGTCCGTTCGACGAGGGCATCGATCTTGGAACGTTCGAGGAGCTCGGTTAACGGGACTCCGCCGACCTGGGCCAGTCGAACCATTGGGAGCATGCCGTCACCATGGCCCCCCAGGACGATGGCGTGCACATCTCGGACAGAGACGCCGAGTTCCATCGCCACGAAGGCGCGGAAGCGGGTGGCGTCGAGGATGCCGGCTTGCCCCACAACACGCTCTGGCGGGAGGCCCGTCACGCGCAGCACCACATAGGCCATCACATCCACGGGGTTGGTCAGAACGACGAAGATGGCGTCGGGAGACCGTAGCACGGCCTGCCGTGCTACCTCTTCGACCACGCGGTGGTTGGTCGCGAGCAGATCCTTTCGGGACATTCCCGGCTTTCGAGGGGACCCGGCCGTGATGATGACCACATCGGAGCGTGCCGTATCTTCCCAGTCACAGGTTCCGGTAATGCGTTGGTCGGTCCTCGCGATGGGGGTTGCCTCCGACAGATCGAGCGCCTTACCCTGTGGTAGACCCTCGATCACATCGTACAGGACGATTTCGCCCAATTCGGAGGCGGCACACCAATGCGCCGTCGTCGCTCCCGTCATGCCAGCACCGATGATCGTTATCTTGGCGCGACGAACAGCCACGTTTCAGACCACCCCCGGTTGAATGTGCATGCGCCGCCATTCTAGCCTGGAACCGTGAGCCAGTCAAAGCGGTGGAGTACTGCCGAGCGCCTCCCGATTCCAGGCCGCGATCGCTGTTTGCAGGGCTGGTCCCTGTGGGAGGCGCGCAATAGCTTCATGAACCGAGTGAACCAGAGCCGAATCCCCAGGACGAACCATGACCCAGAACTGTTCGCGCGGAACGGAGGTCGGCAGGTTCCTGGACGCCAGCCCCGAGTCTCGCTCCACCAAGGCTTCGATGGTGGGCTCAGGGCCGACCAGTGCGGCGATTCGACCGAGCGTCACGTCGTGGACCGCCGCAGCAAGGCTGGCGAACGCCACATACACCGGGTGCACCCCTTGAGGCAGTACCGCAGCAAGCGCGGATCGTGGGTTTGTGCCGACCATGTATGCGACAAGCTCGCCGTCGAGGTCCGCCCAGTCGTGCACGGTGCCGATGCGCGTCGCGACCGCCATAGGGGCCGAGAAGTACGGGCCAACGAGGATCACTCCGGCCATCGTGTTCGATGGGTGCGAGAAGCCCGCCGCGACTACATCGACCTCGCCCGCGTCCAGCGCCGCCAAGCGATCCCCGGGTGAAAGCGGTAAGAGGCGTACATTGGAAGGATCCCCGAACATCACCGTGGCCAGGTCGTGGGCGAACGCGACGTCGAGACCGGACCATCCGCCTGTGGCGAGCGGAAAGCCGAAGGGCGGATACCACAGGGAGACCCCGACCGTGACGTACCCGTGCGTGTGGGACCGCAGTCCGCCGTCTTGGGCTTGGACGCGACCGCACGCCACCACAAGCAGAACCGCTACAACCGCCAGGACCCTCCGTCGTGGCGCCACGCATTGTCCCCCTCCCGTTTTGGTGCAGAACAAGTGCGCACCCGAGCCATACTACGTGCCTGGGGTTCCGATTCTTCCTGGCGGGGAGGGACGAGATGAGGGAGTTGGTTGAGGTCGTTTGGAAGACGGTCTTCTTTTATTTCCTGTTGCTGGTGTTGATGCGTGTGACCGGCAAGCGCGAGATCCACGCCCTCTCCGCGATTGACCTGGTTGGTTTTATCATGATCTCGGAGGCCGCCCTGATCTCGATTGCCGACGGGTCGATCCCTTTCTATCTCGGTCTGGCTCCGGTTGTGCTGCTCGGTTTTTTGGAGCTTTTGATCTCCTATGCCAGTCTTAAGAGTCGCCGCATCCGAGACTTGGTCGAGGGGATTCCGAGCGTTGTCATCGAGCAGGGAAAGCTGAACAAAAAGGCGTTGGCCTCTCTTCGCTACAATCTGCACGATCTCTTGGCAGAGTTGCGCAGTAAGGATATTGCGGACATCGGCGAGGTGGAGTATGCGATCCTCGAGCCAACCGGGAAACTCTCGGTTATTCCCAAGGCACAGCACCGCCCTGTCACGAGCCAGGATCTCCAGACAATGGGCGTGGTCCAGCCGCCCGCGATGTCAAATCTGCCTAAGTCCGGTCCCTCCCTGGCGGTGATCGTCGATGGGGAGGTGGATGCCCAGGTGTTAGCAATGGTCGGTAAGGATCAGGCCTGGCTGACGGAGGAACTGCGCAAGCAGGGACGACACGGAGCCAAGGATATTCTGCTCGGCACGATCAACGCCCAGGGGGCACTGACCGTCCACCCCTATACCAATGAAAAACCCGAGGGAGGCAGAGACCAATGACGGATGCCCTCCTGTTCCCGTTACCGGCGGAGGACGACTGGCGGCTTTTGCTGAAAGCAGCACAGCGTTCGACGACCCCTTGGCGCGACCGGGTGATCCTTGGCCTGCTCTGGGAGTGCGCGGTTCGTCCCGATGAACTTGTTGCGCTCCGCTTGAGTGACCTACACCTGCCCACCGGCCGCCTGCACCTGCCGGCACGCGTTGTGCGTTTGCCGGAGGACGTATTGGCCCCCACCATGACCTACATCGCGCTGGAGCGGCCCTCCCGGTGCCCCGGGCTGATCGCCGGTCCGAGGGGGCGAAGTCTTCGCAGCGCAGACCTCAGCCGCTTGTTTCTGCAGTTGGCGCAGGCTTCTGGCTGTGAGGTCTCACCCTGGGCCCTGCACCTCGCTGGTTTGCGACGGCAGTTGCCCCGTGTCCTCGTCGCGGCTCTCGCTCGGTCCACTGCCGAACGGGAGTGAGTGCAGGCTAGCGAGTTCGACGTAGTGATGGACGCCAGCTTCGATTCGTTTCGCTTCCTCCACTCGCACATCGCGTACCGCACGGGCCGGCACCCCCATGGCCACCATCGCCGGAGGGACCACCTGCCCCTCCGTCACCAGTGCCCCCGCGGCCACGATGGCCCCTGCCCCCACCCGCGCCCCGCTGAGCACGATCGCTCCCATACCGACCATTGCGCCGTCTTCCACAACGCAACTGTGCAGAATGGCCGCGTGTCCGACCGTAACCCGACTGCCAAGTAGGCAAGGCAAACCACGGTCGGTATGAATCACCGCGCCATCCTGAACATTGGTCCACGATCCGATCCGGATGGGTTCAATATCCCCTCGCAGTGTTGCGCTGTACCAGATGGAGGCGTGCTCGCCGACCTCGACGGCACCGACCACTCTTGCCCCCGGGGCGACAAAGGCCGATGGGTGAATGTGTGCCATTGGGAGAGTGGGGGGTGGTGCCGCTTGCAGCATCTGAGGCCCTTCCACGATGACGCCACCGGCCGAGAGAATAGCCTTGGCGTGGGGGTCGGGGTAGTCGTGACGGTACACGACACGACGAATGCCGGCCTGCACGAGCGCTTTGGCGCAATCGATGCACGGAAAGGTGGTACAGAACAGCGTCGCGCCCTCTGCGGGCACCCCTGCCGCTGCACACTGCAACAGGGCGTTCAGTTCGGCATGCACCGCCCGCTTGCAGTGGCCACTGACCATCAGGCAGCCCACGTCATCGCAGTGTGGTTGACCACGCACGCTTCCGTTGTACCCGGTTGCAATGACTCGGGTTTCGCGAACGAGTACTGCGCCCACGTGGAGTCTCGGGCAGGTGCTTCGTTCCGCAACGAGGTCCGCCATACGGAGGAAGTAATCATTCCAGTCCGGTCTGGTCACGCCCACCGCCCCCATGGAGCTATCCCACGCGTCCCACCCAACTTCCTGCCGACATCATTGTTGAAATCATGGTTTGTGATGGTGGCGAATGCTGCGCATCTACCGTAGACTTTCAGGCATGGCACCATGGCCAGGGACCGGGAGGGGGGATCCTGCTTGAAGAACCGCCGCGGTGGCGGAAGGTCGAGGAACACCCTCTTCGGCGTTCCTGAGGCTGCGAATCGCGCACAGATAGAGTATGCCCTAACCGCGCTGGAAGACCTGATCCTTGCGGGGCAGTTTGATGGGGTGGAGAAGTGGACATCTCTGCTTTGGACGAATCGCGAGGAGTCGTTACGGGTCTTGGTGACCCGGATCCAGCACGGGCAGGTGCGGCTCCCGGGATTGACCTTTGACGTTTTGGAGGGAATCGCTGGTTCGCACATGCCGACCATCATGCGTGCGGTGGCTGCGGACCGAGGTGTGCCGGATCTCCTGCGCCTGGAAGCGCGTCGGCGCCTGCCCTGGCCTGAAGATGAACGGCGGGCGCGCAGTAGCTTCATGCGGACGCTGCAAAACGTGGATTCCGCCCTAGCCGAGGACCTTTCCATTTATCTTGGTGGACCTGTCCTTGAGGGGGCTGTACTTGCGGATGTGCTCCATTATGTCCTTGCTATGTCGGCGTCCCGGCGCGCTGCTGTGATCCCCGTTTTGGCGGAGCAGTTCGGGCCGCGGATCGCGTGGCTTCTCCGAGCGTTGCTGTCGGCTTCGGACAGCATCACTCGTGGGATGTGTTGTGAACTCTTGGCCACCTTTCGTGACCTCGGGGCGATGGGGGCGCTCAGCCGATTGACACGGCTGACACGCAGTCAGAGTGTCCTCACCAGCGCGAACGCGGCCATCCGCCGGCTGTCGTTTCGCTGCCTATCGAATCACGACCGTGTCGGTGACCGTCCGTTGGATCGAGGGAGCGGAAGGGATCTTGGGGACCTACCTTTTGAGCGGACCGCCCTCACGGCGATAGACGGGGAAGGGGGACAGGTTGCCGTCGCTGTCCGCCGATGGGACCCGGATTTGTTTGTGGTCGCAGAGGTATTTATCCGGGATGACCTCGGAGTGGTCGCGGCGAGTGGTTGGACGCGGACTGCTCGTGATCAAATGGAAGCCGCTCTTTCGATCATCAGTGATCACTGTCCCCTGGTGTCGGTGCAGGTGGAGGACGTCGTTTCGACCATTCAGTGGGCAACGGAGAAGAACCTCCGAGGGGCGAGCCCCCTTCCGGCCGAGTTCTCCCTTTGGGAACCCTTTTACTACCCAGAGCTATTGCCTACGGCGCACCGTTCCACAGCATGTCCACAGTCGGTCACCGGAAGCAGTCCCATGGCGAAGCGCCCTGTGGGGGAGGTTGACGTCGCGCGGCTGTTCCTGAGCCCCTTCTTCAGTTCCTGGCAACTGGCGCTGGACGATTCAACCCGTGCGAGCGCCCGCTCGACGGATGGACGGCTGCCCCCGTTGCATGCTGGTCTTCGGGGCATTTTGGCGCAACGTCTGAGGCGCCAAGCCTGGCTCCTGGAGCGCGATGGTGACGGTGAGTTGCGCGATGTAGCGTTGTCGGTGGCGGTGGGTCTAGAACGTGGCGAGGGGCACCACTTGCAAGGTCAGGCCTTCCTGCGGGCTTTGCTGGAGCGTGGCACGAATCCCGCCCCGTCGGTCGATGATGTTCCTTTGGATCGGGAGCGGTGAGCGGCGGAGGGAGTGGGAGCACCCATGAAGTTCCGACGCAAAGGAGTCAAGCGCGAGCACAGCATCATCGCCGAGTTTACGGCGGTGTTTGAGGAGTTAGCGCGTCTAGACGGCGTCACGGGAGTCATTCCAGGGCGCATTGCCAACAATCCCACGGCGCACCCCGGTCTTGTGCTCAAAAACGAGACGGCCACAGGCTTTAAGCTGTTGGCCAAAACGCGTACTGCGATTCAGGAGGTTTTTGTGATCTGCAAAGCCGGGCAGCGTCCCGCCGTCGCTCGGGCGATCGAGCCGCACCTTGTCCGTCCTTTATCCAAGCCGCCCGCAGGTCGCGACGCTCGTCGGGCTAAGGCCAGCAAATCCTTGCCGCAACGCTCGACCCGGGCGGTCCTACCGGCTCCGCGCTGGCAGGGGGAGCCCGTCCGCTACAGTGCCGATCCCCATCCCCGCGCCCCGCGCCATCCCCTGACCACTGACCCGGGCACCTATCGGCGTCTGTACGTGCTGCGACTGCGGCGCAGTCGTTGGCGCAGGCGCTACGGTGTGCCGAGCCGTCGCGTCCATCGTCCGCGTACCGGTGGCTGAGGGGCGGTTGCTCCACCGCGCATTATGGTGTACGGTGAAGTTGCCGTGTACAAGGGATGCATGGTGCTGGGCGATGCCAGCAAAGGGGGTGCCTGGGCTGGTTACGCGCAGCGTGGCCCGTGCGGCCGTTCGAATGGCCGACGAAGTTGTGGAACATCCGATCACCAGGGACCAGGCACTGCAGTTTTACCGTCATATGGTGTTGGCACGGTCCCTCGATGACCGCATCTGGCTTTTGGCCCGCCAGGGGGCGATCCCGTTCGCCGTTTCGGGCCGTGGTCACGAGGCCGCACAGGTGGCCCTTGCGATGGCCCTGCGCCCCGGCCTTGACTACACCTACCCCTATTACCGCGATGTTGCGTTTACCCTCGCACTTGGTCTAACGGCGGAAGACATCATGCTGGCGGCGTTTGCCCGTGCCGCGGATCCCTCCAGCGGCGGTCGTCAGATGCTGAACCACTTTAGTCGCAAAGGGTTGCGGATTGTCTCCGGCAGTAGTCCCGTGGGCAGTCAGATTCCGCAGGCCGCCGGTACGGCGTGGGCGATCCGTCTTCGCCAAGAGGATGCGGTCGTGATGGTGACATTTGGTGAGGGGGCTTCGAGCGAGGGGGATTTTCACGAAGGGCTGAACCTCGCTGGTATCCACCGCCTTCCAATCATCTTTGTCTGTGAAAACAACGGGTGGGCGATTTCCGTGCCGGAGCGACTGCAGGTCGCCCCTCCTGGGGTGGCCGCGCGGGGCGCGGCCTATGGGATGCCGGGCGTGGGTGTGGATGGAACTGATCCCTTGGAGTGTTACCGTGTGGCAATCGACGCGGTGGCGCGCGCCCGTGCAGGGGATGGGCCCACACTGATCGAGGCCCGCCTGCCGCGCCTCGATCCGCACACGTCGTCCGATGACGACGCCACGTACCGCAGCGCGGCCGAGCGGGCCAAGCTTGCGGCCTCCGATCCGCTGCCCAAGTGGCGCCACCGTCTCCTGGGCGAATTTGGCTGTGATGCACACCACCTGGCGGTGATCGACGAAGAGATGGCCGGTCGCGTTGACGCGGCCATGGCCATGGCCGAGGCTTCGCCGGCCCCCCATCCCGATTCCCTGCTGGATCATGTGTCTTCCGGTGATGAGGGCATTTGATCGCCGTCACCATGCTGGAGGCAATTCGCCAAGTGCTGCGGGAAGAGATGGCCGCCGATGAGCGTGTCGTTGTCCTCGGGGAGGATGTGGGACCGAGGGGTGGCGTCTTTCAGACCACGGCGGGTCTCTTTCAGGAGTTCGGACCCAATCGCGTGCTTGACACGCCGTTGGCCGAATCCGGTATTGTTGGGGCAGCGATCGGGATGGCCGTCGCGGGGCTGCGGCCCGTGGCAGAGATTCAGTTTGCGGATTTCATTCATCCGGCGATCAACCAGATCATCAACGAGGCGGCCAAACTCCGCTATCGCTCGGCAGGGGCGTGGACGTGCCCGATGGTCGTGCGCGTGCCCTACGGTGCGGTGCATGGAGGGGGGCTCTATCATGGCCAATCGGTGGAGAGCCTCTTCTGTCATGTGCCAGGCCTCACTGTCTATGCACCGTCGACTCCGAACGATGCCTACCACCTCCTCCGTCATGCCATGCATGGTGACGACCCAGTCATCTTCCTGGAGCCGAAGCGGCTCTATGCATCCGTGCGCCAGGCCCTGGATGCGAGCTGTCCCGGGACCGGTGCGGTGGTGTCCCGAGCGGGTCGTGACGTGACGGTCGTGGCGTATGGCTTTATGTTGCACGCAGTTCTTGACGCTGCGGAACAACTGGCCGCCGAGGGGCTGTCCATCGAGGTCCTGGACCCGCGTCGGTTGCGTCCCTTTGACGCGGAACCCCTATTTGCCAGTGTGCGGAAGACCGGCCGCCTCTGCATCGTGCACGAGGACAACGCAACCTGTGGCTTTGGTGCCGAGGTGGCTGCATTGGTGGCCGAACATGCCCTCTTCGAGCTGGATGCGCCCATCCGCCGCATCACCGGCCCTGAGATCCCCGGAGTCCCCTTCGCTCCCGTGCTTGCGCAAGCGGCTGTGCCCGCAGTTGCCGACATCATTCGGGTGCTGCGTGATCTCTGTCTCTATTGACGAAACCCGGAGGTGCATTCCCTTGTCCGTCGCTGTCACAATGCCCCAGCTTGGCGAGGCGGTGGCGGAGGCCACCATCGACCATTGGTTGAAGAAGGTGGGCGACTCGGTCCGGCGCTTTGAACCACTCCTGGAGGTCTTAACAGAGAAGGTCAACACCGAGATTCCCTCCCCATACAGCGGTGTTCTGACAGAGATCGTCACTCCCGAAGGGACGACGGTGCGCGTGGGGGAGACAATTGCCCGCTTCGAGGTGACGGAGGTCTCAGAGACTCCTCGCGAGCCGAAGGTTGAACCGGCTGGTCTCTTTCCCTCCGAAACACCGGTTGCGGTGGTCCCGGGTCCTTCACAGCTCACTGCTGATCTGCCTGCACTGTCGCCTGCGGTGCGTCGTCTCGCGGCCGACTACGGAATCGACCCACGTGCGTTGCGGGGCACCGGCCAGGGTGGTCGCGTGACCCGACACGACGTGATTCGGGCGGCGAATGCGCATCGTCATACAGGAGCCACATCGGATGCGGTCGACGACCGGGAGGTGGTGGCACCCACGGCCCTCCGTCGGGCGATCGCGGAGCGAATGGTGGAGAGCATCCGCACCATTCCGCATGCTTGGATGATGGTCGAGGCTGATGTTACGGGCCTTGTGCGCTTGCGCCAAGGTGTGAAAGCTGACTTTGTTCGGCGCGAGGGGTTTGATCTCACCTACTTCCCCTTTTTCGTCAAGGCGGTGATCGAGGGCTTGCGGCAGCAGCCGACCCTCAATGCCTCCTGGACGGAGCAGGGGATCGTACGCTGGCATCGCATCAATCTGGGTGTCGCCGTGGCCGCAGATGAGGGGCTACTCGTTCCTGTTCTCCGTGCCGCTGATGGAATGAGTGTGGCGGGGATTGCCCGCGCCGTCCACGAACTGGCGTCCCGCGCGCGATCAGGAGACCTCACCCCCGAGGATATGCGCGAGGGAACCTTCACCGTGAACAACACGGGAGCGCTCGGTTCCATTGTGTCGATGCCAATCATCAATCCGCCGCAGTCGGGCATCATCACGATGGAGACCATCGCCGCGCGGCCGACTGTTGTGGGAGAGGGAATCGCCATCCGCCATCTGGTAAACCTATCCTTCTCCTTCGACCACCGGATCGCGGATGGTCTGGTGGCGGGGCGCTTTATGCAGGTGGTGCGCAGTGTCATGACATCCTACCAGCCCGGTGATCCTGTATATTGATCCGGAGAGGGGGCTCCGCGATGGGCGGGGCATTTCTGGGGTCCGTGGAGGACATCGAAGACGCCACTGCGCTTCCCGAGCGGCGGCCGCCTTGGCTTAAGGTCCGGCTCCCTGGCGGGGGGGAGTATGGGAGGATCCGAGCCCTTTTGCGCGACACCGCGCTGCACTCGGTGTGTGAGGAGGCCCACTGCCCCAATATCGGGGAGTGCTGGGCTTACGGGACGGCGACATTCATGATTTTGGGCCGCATCTGCACCCGTGCCTGCGGCTTCTGCGCCGTCACCCCCGGGCGACCAAGCGGCGTAGATCAGGAGGAGCCGCTACGGGTTGGCGATGCGGTGCAACAACTCGGACTGCGCCACGTGGTCATCACTTCCGTCGCGCGTGACGACCTGCCGGACGGCGGCGCGGCCGTCTTTGCCGCGACCATCCGCGCGGTGCGCGCGCGTTGCCCCGAGACGACGATCGAGGTGCTGATCCCTGATTTCCAGGGAGACCTATCATCCCTGCAAGTTGTGCTCGGCGCAGGTCCCGATATCCTGAACCATAATATCGAGACCTGCCGCCGCCTCACACCGCGGGTGCGAGCCCGGGCGCGCTATGACCGCACACTGGAACTTCTGCGGCGCGCCGGGGAGAACCGGGCCGGCACCATGCGCACCAAGTCCGGATTCATGGTCGGGCTAGGAGAACGGTGGGAGGAACTCTTGGAGACAATGGAAGACCTTCGGGCTTCTGGGGTCGATATCCTGACCATTGGCCAGTATCTCCGACCCGATGGTCGCCACCTGCCCCTTCACCGCTATTACACTCCGGATGAGTTTTCGCTCCTTAAGACGGAGGCGCTGGCGCGAGGCTTTCGGCACTGCGAGTCGGGTCCATTGGTGCGCAGCTCCTACCACGCGCATGAGCAGGTTGCGCACCTGGTAGCCCCAGCGGGGGTCGAACCCGCCTTTCGGCCTTGAAAGGGCCGCGTCCTAACCGATAGACGATGGGGCCGCGCCAGGCATTATAGACCACTTCGGTCTGGTGCGAAACGTCTGCCGTTTGTATGGAAGCTCACTGCGCGGCCATCAGTCCTCTACACGCACCTTCGCCATGTGATCCCCCTGTCGGATCGCGTCCACGACATCCATACCGGAGGTCACCTGCCCAAAGACGGTATGCTTGCCGTCCAGGTGCGGTTGGGGGCGATGGCAGATGAAGAACTGGCTGCCGCCGGTGTCCTTGCCGGCATGCGCCATGGACAGGCTGCCCCGCAGATGGTGATGCGGGTTGTCCTCTGTTTCGCATGGGATCGTGTATCCGGGTCCACCCGTGCCATCCCCTCGGGGACAGCCGCCCTGAATCACGAAGTTGGGGATCACTCGATGGAAGGTTAGGCCGTCATAAAACCCGGAATTGGCCAGCCGTTCGAAATTCTGCACGGTTCCGGGGGCCTCTGCAACATACAACTCTAGGACAATCGTACCTCGATCCGACTCGATGGTGGCGTGCTTCACACGAAACCCTCCCTGTGCGCTAAGTGAGTGCCCCAATGACGGCATTGTGGAAATTGGCGCGAATCGACTGGAGCGCAGGTCGACCAAGGTCCCGTCCCATGTGCACCGCATTGGTGAGCAGGATAATCCAGAGGTCATGGCCGCGATCCACCCAAAGGCTCGTTCCCGTGAATCCAGTGTGTCCAAAGGAATGAGCCGTCCAGAGGTCGCCAAAGGGGCCTGTGACCTTTCCAGGTCCCTGCCATCCGAGCGTGCGACTCTCCACGTCCCGCACCACGACGGGGGTCGCCATGCGTGCGATGGTGTGCGGGGAAAGGACGGAACCGTACCCGGACAGCATTGCGGCGAATGCCATCAGATCCGGTACGGTGGAAAACAGACCGGCGTGTCCCGCAACGCCACCCAGGGTGCGCGCATTTTCGTCATGAACGACGCCCCGCAAAAACCCCTCTTTGCCATTCGGGGCATGCTCGCTTGAGACCCACTCCGTTGCAGCAGCCCGTCGTGCCAGCGCGGGAGCAGGATTCCAACCAGTCTCTCGCATTCCGAGAGGACCGAAGATCTCCCGCGCGCAGAACGCGGGCAGATCGTAGCCAGCGACGGTTTCCACGATCGCTGCCAGAAGCATGAAGCCGAGATCACTGTAAGTGGCATCGCTTCCCGGCGGCGCGGCGAGGGGAGTTTTTGCGACGGCGGCCAGCCGCTCCGCGCGCCCCCCCTCCACGCGGCGCAGATCGCGTCCCGCCGGTAGGCCCGAAGTGTGTGCCAGAAGGTGCCACACCGAGACCGCCTGTCGCCATTCCGGGTCTTCTCCCTCGGGGACTGCGCCGAAGTCGGGGAGAATCTCTCGCACCCGCTCCTGGAGTCGCAGCTTCCCCCGTTCCACGAGCCACCAACAGGCGGTCGCCGTCGCGAGGACCTTGGTGAGCGAGGCAAGGTCGAAGAGGGTATCGTCTCGGACTGGTTCGCGTTGGTCCTCTGGGAAGACGGCGAACCCCCAGGCCCTGGGTTCCACGGCTGCGTTGCCCCGGCCCACCGCAAGGGCCGCAGCGGGTATGGGCTTTGTACCCGCTGCGGTCGCGACGATTCGGAATGCTGCGTCCAGGCGCTCTGGATCAAAGCCGATATCCCGGGCCGAACGACGCTCCATGGCATCACCACCATTCCGTTCTCGGTTCGTCTCCGGGTGGAGCGGATCCTGCGCGACGAATCAGGCGGAGACATCGGTGCCGACGGTTGCCATTGCTAGGCGGTTTCCAAGCGATCCGACCAGAAGGGCCGCGAATAGTAGAAGGGCTTCGCCCTCGACACGGCCGCTGGGCCAAAGGAAGGTTCCGGCCAGGCTGCCGGCGGCCATACCGACGAAGACCGTGGTCATGAGCAGTGCGTTGAGCCGAAAGCGGGCGCCTGGGACCAGGGCCTGTACGCGAACCATGTTGCTGACGAACGCAACCTGATGGCCGAGATCGTAGATGAAGATACCGAGCGCCAGAGGCAGGAGGGATCCACCCGCAAGGCCAATGAAGGCTTGACCGGCAATGGCAATACCAATGGCAACGGTGACGACGATGCCGGGTCCGAGGCGGTCGATGAAGCGGCCGGCACGCGGTGCGCCCAGGACCCCCGCCATGCCTAATAGTCCAAAGAGACCGATGACGGCCGGATGAAGGTGCCAGGGCGCCGCCTCGAGCCGAAAGGTCAGGGAGGTCCAGAAGGCGCCGAAGGCCAGGCCTAGGCATCCGGCGGTGGCGAGGCCCCAGACGAGCCCTGGTGTGCTGACGAGGAGGCGTCCCATGGAGCGCAGCGCGTCGCGGTAACGCAGAAGCGCTTGCGCGGGTAGCGGAGGGAGGGAGTGGCTGAGCCAGATGGCCAAAACGGCAACCAGTGGCGCGAAGATCCCGTACAGGGCGCGCCAGCCCAGGGCCTGGCCAATGAAACCGGACAGGGTGCGGGAACCAAGGATTCCAACCAATAAGCCGCCGAAGACGATTGCGATGCTTGCGGCCTCACCACTACCGGCAGAAAAGGATGCAGCGAGCGGAACCGCCAACTGCGCCACAGAGGCAAAGAAGCCGACCGCAACGCTGGTGACGAGAAGAACGGGGAACGTGGGACTGAGGGCCACTGCAGCTAAGGCAGCGGCCAAGCCTCCGAGCAGGCCAAGCATCAGTCGGCGACGTGGGACTGCATCACTGAGCGGCAGGACCAACAGCAAGCCCGCCGCGTACCCAGCCTGTGTGGCGCTGACCATGACACCGCCCCGAATCACCGGTAGCCCAAACGACTCCGCCACGAGCGCCAGAATCGGTTGTGCCAGATACAGAGTGGCTACCGCAAATGCAGCGGTAACCGCCAGTAGCCGAAGCGTACCGCGTTGATCGATGTTCATGCCGCGCAGTATACGTCAGGGCGTCAGCCCTTGGTGATGGTAACGCTCTTGATATATGCAACCCTTGTCGGATCGCTCACCTCTCCTGTTGTTGGGTTGGCGACCACGGGGATGGCCGCGATCGTCAGAACGACGTTCATTCCGGACGACACCTTGCCCAACTCCGTATACAGCGGAGTGCTATTCAGCGAATCGCACTCACTTCCCGTGCAGACGAAGAACTGGCTGCCATTGGTGTTGGGTCCGGCATTGGCCATGGCGACAACCCCAGGGGCATACGGGACCGTCGGGGGTAACTCATCGTCGAAGTGGTAGCCGGGACCGCCCGTTCCATTGTTGTTGGGGTCGCCCGTCTGGACCATGAAGGCCTTGATGATGCGGAAGAAGTGGTCGTAGTCATAGAAGTTGTGCTGGGCCAGGAAGACGAAGTTGTTGACCGCAACCGGGTCCTGCTTCGCGAAGAGGTCGATGCGGAAGGTCCCGTAATTGGTCTGGACCGTCGCGGTATAGGTGTCACTCGTGTTAATGGTCATCGGCGGCGGTGAACTCCATACCTCCTTGGTCGGATTCGGGATGCTGCCGCATGCGCTCAAAAGCAGTATGGTGGCGAGACCGCATCCCACCCAGGCAAGGGCTCGATCTCTTCTCATCGTGCGATATGACCTCCCGATCCCATGCTCTCTCGTCTTTCCATTCCACGCCCCGTCCACCATTCCCTATGGACCGTTCCCGTTCTTAGTAGTCTTTTGTTTCCGGCTACTGCCGGTTTCCTATTGGAACGTTCCTGCTTCGCAGCAGCCGGTTTCACCAGGCCGTTCTCCTGACCACAGCCTTCTGCTCCACAGGCGTTTAACGTCTCCAGGGAACTCCCGGCG
>JAJYVN010000219.1:486-5204 GCA_021791995.1 Bacillota bacterium | reverse complement strand
TCTTCTGGTAGCCCTAACCTAGTGACCCTGCAGCCCTCCGACCCTGCTTAATGGTATTAACACCCCGGATCGTTCCCACATCCCTGACAACAGTAATAAGACGCTTCGGTCAAAGGGGGCGCCGCGCAGGAGTGCCCGCCGACCGAGGAAATCGCGACGGTGTGTGACTCATCTTGTCAATCCGCACTATCACGCGCTTGCCTCCACCCGGAAGCTCCAGCATACGTTCCTCCCCAAACCTACCTCCCAACGTCCTTGCCGCGCGTTCTGCCGATCCAAGCTCCTGCCATACACCCTTTCCCTTTAGAGCCAACAACCGCCCCCCAAGCTGGCAAAGCGGCAAACCATACTCCAGAAGAACCCGCAACGGCGCAACGGCGCGTGCCAATACACAGTCCGTCCGTTCGCGCCACGCCACATCCCGTCCCAAATCCTCTGCGCGTGCCTGCTCCACAGTCACATTTCGCAAACCCAACTCGGCCACCGCCGCCCGTAGGAAACTAGCCTTCTTGCCACTCGCGTCGACCAATACCATATCCACATTCGGACAGACTACCGCCACTGGAATTCCGGGAAATCCCCCGCCAGAGCCCAAATCCAGGCAGCGCTCACCGGCCCGCAATCTCGCCAATGGCAAACAACTCAATGAATCTACCACATGCTTCCGACGGCCCTCCACGGCATCCCTAATCGCCGATATGTTAAACGGTGCCTCTTGCACCCGCACCAACCAACCAAGCATCGCTTCGGCCTCAGCACGCCCGAGGCACACGCCCACTTCCTCAGCTTCTTTGATCAATACCTCCGTATCACTCACAGTTGTTCATCCCCCACCCTCGCCATCCAGTGCCACTTTCCCGGTTATCTGTACCCCGTCTCCCGGGGCGCTCAGCCGATTGGCTCTTTCCTGAGTGACCCGTTATCCAACTGGTCGGCCCCATGCATGCCAGCGCCAACCCTCGGCGTCCAACCGATTCATTGAGTAGGTCCCGATAAGTAGTGAACGTCCATCGGCTGCCCGTAAACACAAATGAAGGGGGACAGCCCCCCTCTTTCCCATCCTGCTTCTGTCGGTGTCTCCATCCCTGGACCAAAAACAAATACTCACACTACAGGACGAATGACTACGCGCCGGAAAGGTTCCTCTCCAACGCTCTCCGTCCGTATCCCCTCCACATTTTGCAGCGTCATATGCACAACTCGACGGTCGGCCGCACCCATCGCCTCCAACTCCACTTCGCGTCCCGAGCGCCGCACCTGATCCCCCGCTCTCTTTGCCGCAAACCGCAGCGCTGACTCCCGCCGTTCCCTGTAACCGGCTACGTCCACCGCCAGCCGCTCCCGACTTGCCGCCATTCGGGTCGCAGCCGCGTCACACCACACCCGCAACGCATCGAGCGTCTGGCCCCGTCGACCGATCCACTGTGCCGGATCGTCACTAGCGACGCTTACCAACCATCCTGGACGCTCCCCACTCGGCCCCTCTATCTTCACATCCACTGTCGATCCCATCAATTCTGCCAACCGTCGCAACAGTCGCTCCGCCGCAGCCCCCTTTGTCAACCGACCGACCCGTACACGAGCCTCTCGCGCACGAAATCCCAACCATCCGCGTACGCCTTCCTCCAATATTTCAACATTCGCTTCGTCCACTCGCACCCCAAGCCGGGCCGCACCGTTTGCGACTGCCTCCTGCACTGTACGGCCTACAAAGACCGCCTCGCATTCATTTCCCGCCACGATTGCCTACCCCCCACCGCCCTTGCCAGCCTGAGGCCCTGCATTCAACGAACCAACCGTGATATACTGCTGGAGAATGGTCATCACATTCGCCACAACCCAATACACGGCTAACCCTGACGGTAACCTCCAAAACACATAGAACATCACTAGCGGCATTAGGTAAGTCATCATCTGCATTTGCTGCTGCCCAGTACCAGGCTGCAAGGACATACTAATTTTCGTCTGCCAATAGGTCGATAAGCCGCCCAGAATCGGCAGAATCAAATAAGGGTCCTTCTTGCCCAGATCCGGCAACCAGAGAAATCCGGCCGTAAGCGGTGGATGTCCATGGAAATTAAACCGCTCAAGCATATTGTACAACGCATATAATAACGGCAATTGGAGTAGCATAGGAAGGCAACTCGCCATAGGGTTGACCTTTTGTTCCCGATAGAGCCGCATTTGCTCTTCTGCCAACCTTTGCCGGTCACCCTTGTACCTCTCCTGCAGCCTTTGCAACTCCGGCTGCACCAATTGCATGCGCTTCATCGACTGCAACTGTGCCCGATACAAGGGGAACAGGAGCCCTCGGATCACTACCGTCAGTAAAACAATCCCGAGACCATAACTGCCCGTGTGTATGCTGAAGAAAAGCATGACTGCACCCATCGCGCCCACCAGACCATGCCACAGTGCTGCCAACGGCGAGTCCCCCCATCCGGCGATTACCGCTTAAGCCGCTCCGGAACGGGGTCCCATCCACCGTGCATGGCCTTATGAAAGGGATGACATCGCAGCAACCTCCGGATTGCCAAGACGCCCCCCTGCCACAACCCGTAACGAGCAATCGCCTCCTCCGCGTACCGAGAGCAAGATGGCGTAAATCGACACGCACCCGCAAGCTGCGGCGCGATACCCACCCGGTATCCGGCAATTACCGCGATAGCAACAGACACACAAATCCGGTTTGCCCACTGTCCAATCGTCTCCCCGCATAAATAACGCCTACTCACCAACACCCCCTCCCGCGCCAGCAGCGACCGTTAATCCACTGCGTTCCAGGACCATCACCCATCGATCACGCAGTACCGATAACGGCGCAAACCGACTGCCAGCGCGCACAACCACCACTAAATCCCAACCCGGTTCGATCATCGGGCCCATACGAACAATCTCGCGCCATCGCCGCCGTAGCCTATTTCGCAGGACAGCCGAACCCAGACGCCGACCGACGGCAATCCCAATACGCGCACACCCCGGTGATTGGCTACTGCGCACAAACCGCAAAACAAAGAAACTGCTCATAACCATCCGACCGGCCGCAAAAAGACGGTCGAAATCTTGCTTCCTCCGCAGTCGTCCTACGGTTTTTCCAGGCAAAGTCCGACCACCGCCCCGGATCCGCTCCGGCATGCCTCGTCGCCTAATAGGACAACCGACGCCGACCCTTCGCTCGACGCGCCTTCAGAACGAGACGCCCAGCTCTCGTCCTCATCCGCGCCCGAAATCCATGGACCCGTTGCGCCTTACGCTTCTTCGGTTGAAAGGTATGCTTCATATCAATCACCACCTAAAAACCGATTACCGGACCCGCTTCGGCGGCAATCCAGACCGATTATGGCAAAGCCCAGAGCAGCAGGTCAAGGAACGTCGCCACGGGCAGCGCTGAAGCATGAGTGGTCTGGGCAGGCCTTGGGACCTTGGGTCGATTCGGTCGCGATAGCCATGGACCGACCAGTCGGCGATGTGGCGGACCTGGCAACGAGTACGGGAGGGCATCCGCGGGGTTGGCGGGATGGCAGCAGACACGTTGAGAGCACGCGGAGCCGGCGATTGGCGGCTCCATGGCCCCGTCGTGCTCGCGGCCGACGCGGATCAGAGGATGAGCCGGAGTTGGGAGGGTCCGGCACAGAGGCGGCGAAGGCGCTCGGGGGCGAGCCAGGGCCCGAGGTACGTTTCGCGCAGGAAGACGATGGTGCCGCTGGAGCCACGGATGCGCACCGAATCCCAGAGCGCGACGGAGTAGCAGGCCAGGGTGTTGAGCAGGCAGGCGAGCAGCATCAGATAGTGCCAGCCGCGCATGGCGTTCCAATCCCAGGAGAAGGCGTGCGTCGCCTGGTAGCCGCATAGTCTGTAACTTAGGAGGTTTCTCGGAAAGCTGAAACCCGTTCAGGGAGCGCATGTCTGAGATGCCCTGCAACCCTTGATCCAATACCTGTCGGATAAGGCGCAATGGTTAGAAGCGGGGCGCCCGAAAAAGCATCAGCGATGCGTAGCGCTTGCGGTGATGTGATATCGGGTGTAGATGCGCCAGACGGTGCTGGACACGCTCGAATGCCTCGTGTATTTCAGAAGCATGGATAATAAGATGACTGCTCCCAGCACGGTCGCCCAGCGGGATGCATTCTGTCTGAGTGCATTGGTTCGCGTCTGCCCACCGGCGTTGGTGGACGAGGTCATCGAGCGCTGCGGCTGCAAGGAGGAGCGCGTCCGGCTCCTGCCGGCCCGCTTCGTGCTGTATTACGTGCTGGGCCTGGCTCTGTTCACCGATTCCGGCTATCGCGAAGTCATGCGCCAGTTGGTGGACGGCCTGCACCCCGTGGTAGACGATATCCCCCACTGGCACGTCCCGGGTAATGCCTCGATCGTGGAGGCGCGCGCTCGCCTGGGACCCGAGCCGCTGCAGGAGTTGTTCCGGGTGATCGCTCAGCCGCTCGGGCATGCGGGGGATCGCAACGTCTGGTACCATGGCCGCTGGCGCGTGATGGCCATCGATGGTCTCCGTCTGGACGTGGCCGACACAGAAGCCAACGACACGGCCTTCGAGCGCCCCGAACACTCGCGCGGTGTGGGCAGCGCCTATCCGCAGGTGCAAGTGGTGGGTCTGGCGGAGACCGGCTCCCACGCCTACGTCGGCTTGGCCCTCGGCGGCTGTCGCCAAGGCGAGACAACCCTGGCGCGGGAGTTGCTGCCGTGCCTGCAGCCGGACATGCTCT
>JAJYVN010000219.1:0-476 GCA_021791995.1 Bacillota bacterium | reverse complement strand
GGACCGCAACTTCTTCAGTTACGACCTGTGGCGGGCAGTCGGCGAGCGGGGCGCCGAGCGTCTGTGGCGTGTGAAGAAGAACTTACGCTTGGACCCCGTGCGCCGCCTCGCCGATGGCTCGTACCTGGCGTACGTCTACCCCTCCCCTGTTGCACGTAAACACCAACGCGACGGCATCTTGGTCCGCGTGATCGAGTTTGTCGTGGATGATCCCGGGCGTGGGACCGAGTTGCCCGTCTATCGTCTCATCACCAGCCTCCTGGATCCCGGCGCCGCGCCGGCCAAAGAACTCACCGTTCTCTACTGCCACCGCTGGGAGTTCGAAACCGCCAACGACGAACTCAAGACCCACCTGCGTGGCGCGGGCCGCGTGCTGCGCAGCAAGTTGCCTGACGGCGTGCGCCAGGAGGTCTACGCCCACTTCCTCACCCACTACGCCGTTCGCGCCCTGATGTATCAAGCGGCCGATCAGGCCC
>JAJYVN010000218.1:4404-5214 GCA_021791995.1 Bacillota bacterium | reverse complement strand
AAACGACGCACCTAAAGCAAATGAAGAAAAACCCTGCAAGCGTTGCAGGGCTTCAAATTGAAGTAGTGCCGCAGGGCGGAACCGAACCGCCGACACCAGGATTTTCAGATCTAAGGCTTGGGGTCTATCCCGATGCTGATGTTGCTGGACTCCGCTTGGGAAGCGGGTTTCCGGGATCCCCAATGTCTAGCATATTGTTCCAAAATCCCTGCTTCCACACGTTCCTAGTGACGCCGTTGCGCGGGCACAGGCTCCACATAACGGCGACGACGCTTGGACCGAGGGAGCTTTAAGTACTCTCCGAGGAGTCCGCCGCCAGTCGTCCGATCACCCCCCGAATGCGCTGGACCGCGTCCCCCGGCCGAAGCACGATCAAGCCGGGAGGGGAATAGAAATGCCGCACATTGAACGTGACCAGCCAGTTAGCCTGAGCCTGGATTGCGGCCGCAACCACATGGACGTCTTTCGCGTGCGCGTAGGCGGCGTATCGGATCGTCCCCTGTTCGTCCGGATCCAGGCCAACCTGAAGACTTTTGGGCCACAACTCTTCGAAGATCGGCAACCCACGCGGCAGTTTCTGGAGGAGGTTACGGCGTACCTCCGTCAACACACCTGGAGAGATCCAGGCCTCGACCAGGCCGAGTTCAGCCACCTGAAAGAGAGCGTGAGAAGCCCCATCCGGCGACGCGCTCCCCGCAATGACCACATCCGCGTCCAGGAACAGCCGGAGGCGTGACGGCATCAGGCGTCGTCAGTGGAGGGACGAACTTCCGTCCCGTATCGCTCCTGAGCCCAGGCGGTCAGCAAGTC
>JAJYVN010000218.1:0-4394 GCA_021791995.1 Bacillota bacterium | reverse complement strand
GCTGCCGCACGTTCCGCAGCCAGCTGGCGGGCGAGCTCCGTTACCACCGGGACACGGGAACTCAACACCAGGACCCCATCCCAATCGATAAGAGTTAGTGGAGTGTCCGCCGATAGGCCATAGCGTTCCCGCACATCTTTCGGTAACGTAACAACGCCCCGATCGCGCATTTGCACAACATAGCGCTGCATGACCACTCGCCTCCTCTCTCACTATACCACACTGGCAGAAATGCAGAAAACCAGCCCGAATGCTTGGGCTACTGCGTGGTACTGCATTGTCGAAATCGGCTCCGAATGAGAAGTTTCCGGGATAACCAAGATCTGCCGAGTTGCTCCAACGTCCGTGTGTGTACATCCTCCTGCCGACACCGCCCTCTATCCTCCTCGGCTCCTTCTCCTGGTGACGCCGTGGTGACGCCAATCGGCTTTGGCAGGGAGCCTGAAAGTGATTCTTCGTAAGGCTTTCGAGACTTCGCAGTTCCATGCCCAAAGGCCGATGACTCTCTCCTGGTGACGCCAGCCCTAAACGACGCACGCAATGCAAATGACTAAAAACCCTGCAGGCCTTGCAGGGCTTCAAAGTTATGTGGTGCCGCAGGGCGGAATCGAACCGCCGACACGAGGATTTTCAGATCTAGGGTAACGGGCCTATCGTGATGCTAATGTCGCTAGAGTTGGCTTGGGATGCGGGTTTCCGGCATCGGCCTCGCCTACCACGTTGCTTCGATATCCTCGTTTTTACACGCTACTGGGGACGCCGTGGTGGCGGCAGCCTCCAAACCGCCGCATTGCATTGCCTCTGCCCACCCGATCGCATTTACGGACGCCACGAGACCAACTTCAGACTGTCGGAGCCTAATCCGTCACGGTCGTCGAAGGACCTCATCGTGATGCCCACACACGCGAAACACAATGTGGTCTGGGGCCAACTGACAGGTCAGCCGCAAGTCGCGCGACGCGCGCACTTCCCAGATGTCTAGTCGTCCTTGAATCTTCTTGGTCCGTAGACTGGGATGATCTCGGTCGGACTGGACCCGGTCGACCGCCTGCAAGATGGCCTGTTGCTCTTCGGGTCGAAGCTGCTCATAGGCACGAATAAAACGCCGTGTAAACTCGACCGTCATTCATCGGCGTCCGTTTCCACTGCGCGTCGTAGCGTTTCAGACGCCCGCTCCCCCGGCCGACTACGCACCACGCGCCCCGCGGAAAGGTCATCCTCGGCCGCCCGTTCGGCCTGTTGCCATTCGGGCGTCCAAAACCACTCCTGGTCGGGGTCTATCGCCACCATCTTACGAGGGCGCAGCACAATCCCGCGGTCATCCTCGCTGATCTCCACGTCGATGTAATCACCCTCCACCAGGTGCAGGCGTTCCCGCACGGCTTTGGGTAAGGTGATTTGGCCGTGCCGTGTCAACTTGGTCAGCACACGCACCCCTCCTTTGCCTCTTGCGCGTCCTAAATCATGATTTCCTAAATTATATGGCGCACCAGGCTAGCTGTCACGCGGTGCCGTGCTCTGAGGTGAAATAGGGGTCACTGCGTAAACTTGTACACGAAGCTCCCATACCGCCACATATGCCCGGCGCGGAGGTAGCCCGGGCTACCTCCTTCTCAGTCTTCTGGGACAGTGGACGACGGGGACGCGGTATCTCGACATGGAGGAGTACGACGCGCGGTGCGCGGAGCGCGCCCCCCACGTCCCGGCCGGCACCGTGGTCGCGATCCGGTAAGCCCGAACGAGTGCGGGGAATTTGCAGCAGTTCTAGGACTTGATCGGGGTCTACAAAGATGCTTGAGTCACTGGAATCCGCTCAGGATGCTGGTTTCCAGGATCCCGGGCGTCTACCCCGTTGCTCCCATATCCCCATTTCCAGACGCTCCTGGTGACGCCGTGGTGACGCCAGGTGGCTACTGTTCGCACCAGTAACCGCGCCCCCCTTCCACTCGCAGGCGATGATGACAATCGTCATCTCATGTGCTATTCTACGTACATGGAGTTCGAGTGGCACACCGCCAAAAATGAGCTGAATGTGCCAAAGCATGGATTTGACTTTGCTGATGCCGCTGCTTGTTTCCATTCGCCCCTATTGGTGCGTGAGGACACACGCTACGACTACGGTGAACAGCGTTGGGTGGGCCTCGGTCGTATCCAAGATGTCGTTGTGAACATCGTCGTCACTCGTAGGGGTGATCGCATTCGGGTCATCTCATTAAGGAGGGCCAATCATCGTGAGCGACAACTCTACTTCCAGTTTCTCCAACCAGGCCAGTCGGACTGATTGGGTCCGCATCCACCAGATGACCGATGCGGACATTGATTACAGTGATAGCCCAGCCGAAGACGAAGCGTTTTGGGCGGAAGCAGAGTGGTGGATGCCCGTATCCAAGACGCGTCTATCGCTTCGCCTCGACAGCGATGTGGTGGATTGGTTTAAGGCCCAAGGGCCCGGCTACCAAGGCCGTATCAATGCCGTCCTCCGGGCCTATGTGCGCAGCAAGGCGAAGGCTTAGGGCACCGCGCCGTTTTCGCCCTGCACGGGTACATCGTCAGTCCCATGTCTGACGTGTCGCAGGGGCCATGATGGCCACCGGGGGACAGGCACTAGCCGTCGACGGTCGAAATGTGGGACGAGGCACCCTGTTCGGCATGACCTATTCCTGTGATCAAGATGGGCATCCCCGGACCGTGGGCGATAAAGGCCCGCAGAGGGACCAACATTGGCGAAGATGCAGTATGCCGAGCTCAAACAGGCATACGACCGGCTAATCCAGGAAAACAACTACTTGCGGCAGGAACTGGAGCGATTGCGGACAGCCGCCCCGGGTTCCTCGTCGCTTTCGACGACGGATAAGATTCACCTGTTCCGTTCGCTCTTCCGTGGTCGGGAGGATGTGTACGCCGTTCGATTTACCAGCTCCCGGACAGGGAGAAGTGGTTACGTGCCCGCCCTCACACGCCGCGGCCTCAAACCTCCCTATGACCCCGAAAACCTTCGGCCCTTGACCGACCCAGTGATTTATCAGCATGTCCTCGGCCGGCAGACGATCGGCTTGTATCCGCTCCTCCTCACCGAAGACACTTGGCTATGGGCCGTCGATTTCGATAAAGGAGACTGGCTACAGGATGCCCTGGCGTACCTGAACATCTGTCGCGCATGGGATGTGCCGGCGTCATTAGAACGGTCGCGGTCGGGCCACGGAGCCCACGTGCGGATCTTCTTCGATGCACCGGTGCCTGCCCGACTCGCCCGACGCCTGGGCACGCAAATTCTGACGGCCGCGGCGCACCATGTGGGCCACCCACGGTTGGATTCCTATGACCGGTTCTTCCCCAACCAGGACACCATGCCCCAAGGCGGGTTCGGCAATCTCATCGCGCTCCCCTTGCAGGGCCAAGCGGTGCCCTCTGGAAATACCGTGTTCCTCCAAGACGATGGCACACCCTACCCCAACCAATAGGGGTATCTGCAGCACATCCGCCGGATGACCCTCACGC
Organism: Bacillota bacterium; assembly: GCA_021791995.1. Taxonomy (GTDB): domain Bacteria; phylum Bacillota; class Sulfobacillia; order RBS10-35; family JAJYVN01; genus JAJYVN01. The sequence continues at coordinate 896 of JAJYVN010000218.1, read as the reverse complement.
AACTCGAAGATCGTCTCGGATCGGGGGTACCCAGTGAGTGGCAAGACCTCGGACTGATTGATCCCACCCACCTTTCCGGTACCGAGACGCGCCCGCACCCCGCCGTAGGCTCGGCCGCATCCTCCCCATCCGGACCGAAGTCCATCACTGTCATCGTGGGCGGGCGGATTGAAATACCGACTCACGAGCTCCCCGAACGGCTGCTTTATGATCTGGTACGTCTTGCTGCGTTTCCCAATCCTGAATTCTACCGCCGCCAGCGCTTACACTTTTCCACCTGGAACACGCCCCACATCCTATCCATGGCTGACGACCTGGGAGAAGCTTTGGCATTACCCAGAGCCCTCCAAGAGGAAAGCCTCGCCGTCTTGGCCCAACACGGGATCCGCGCCCAAATAGACGACCGGCGGGTATCCGGCGCCCCTATTACCGCCCGCTTTACCGCACAGCTGCACGGCGACCAGCAACAGGCGGTGGAGGCCCTGCTCTCCCATGACTCGGGGATCCTTGACGCGGCGACTGGATTTGGCAAGACCGTGGTCGCGGCGTCTCTTATCGGTCAACGTCAGGTCAACACGTTGGTGGTCGTCCCCAATCGGGAGCTGCTGGCTCAATGGGTTGCGCAATTGTCGGCGATCTTGGCATTCGATGAGCCCCATAGTGTTGGACAAATCGGTGGTGGGAAACAGAGAGCCAGCGGCGTGGTCGATATCGCAACCGTACAAACCGTGATGCGCGACGAGCACCGGGGTCTCTTGGCTAGATATGGAGCGCTCATCCTAGACGAATGCCATCACATGGCATCCCCAGCTTACGAGGCCATCCTGCGCGCCAGTCCCTCGCGGTATCGCCTGGGCCTGAGTGCCACCCCGTTGCGCCGGGACGGCCACCACCCC
>JAJYVN010000217.1 GCA_021791995.1 Bacillota bacterium | reverse complement strand
GGCCCAGATGCGACGAAACCCCCGCAAGGGGGGTCCCGTCGCATTGTGACTGACGCCCGGTCGTGCCGGACGTCCTCATCGTACCGGCCCATGGGACCGATCGAGCCGGCAGGGCGCCCATTTTTTTCGAGGATTTCCGGCCCCCGGGGCTGCCCCCCCAGTTGCCGACAAATCGGCCCGGGCCCGATCCCCCGCGCTGATCCAGAGGGCGGGCAGCCCGAAGGCTGGATCGCGAGTGGGAACCCCCGGGATTTCATCCGTGGCCCCGGTACTCCGCATCGCCAGGAAGGCGTCCATGCGGAGCTCCCCGCGCGCCACCTCACTGCCGCGCAACAGGATGCTGTATGTGTTCGGTGGTAGCTCCATACTATCGCGCACGCGCACGAGCGGTAGGATGATCCCCAGATCCAGCGCGATCTGACGGCGGGCAATCGCCACACGCTCCATCAACTCGCCACCGCCGCTACCCTCCGCTAGGCGCAGAAGCCCATAGCCCAATTCGATACCCAGCGGGTCAACATCCAACAGGGGAAGCGTTTCGGCGGGACTCAGAGCCGCCTTGCTCCCCGGTACTGGCTGCGGTGTACCACTGGATGGTAACGCTGGCTTGGCGGAGCGCGATCGGCGCTGGGCGAGATAAGCAATGCCAGCCACCGCTGCTGCCAGACCAAAGAAAATCACCTTGGGCAGGCCCGGCATCAGACCGACCAGGGCGACGGCCAGGGCGGCGGACCATAGCACGCGCGGCTGCGCCAAGAACTCAGTGGACAACTGCTGACCCAGGTTGTCCGCCGCGGCTGCGCGGGTCACGATGATTCCGGTAGCCGTTGAGATCAACAGCGCCGGGATCTGCGCCGTGAGGCCATCGCCGACCGTTAGGAGTGTGTAATGCTTGACGGCGGCGCCGAGTGTCATGTGCCGTTGCAAGATCCCCACGATCAGCCCGCCAATGATGTTGATCGCGATGATTAACAGCGCCGCAATAGCGTCGCCCTTGACGAATTTACTAGCACCATCCATCGCGCCATAAAAGTCCGCCTCCCCCTCGATGGCGGCACGACGGGCACGAGCCTTGTGTTCGTCGACCAGTCCCGCGTTCAAATCCGCGTCGATGGCCATCTGTTTCCCCGGCATAGCGTCAAGCGTAAAGCGTGCCGCCACTTCCGCCACACGCTCGGCCCCGCGTGTAATGACGATAAACTGCACAATCACGAGAATTAGGAAAACGATGAACCCGACCAGGGGATTGCCACCGACCACGACCGATCCGAAGGCCTGCACCACCGCACCGGCATTGCCGCGCAATAGGATCAGCCGTGCCGTGGAGATGTTGAGCGAAAGCCGGTAGAGCGTCGCCAACAGCAAAAGGGAGGGAAACCCAGAGAAGTCCAGCGGCTGCGGGATATACATCGCAAGCAAAACCATGGTCACCGACAGGGCTAGGTTACTGACGATCAACAGCGAGAGCACAAACGTCGGCAGGGGCACAATCATCATCAGTACCATCAGGATGACGACCGCGCCGACCAGAACGTCCGGCCCAAGCTGCATCCGACGCATCACAGGCCCCACCCTCCGATCACAACCGACCACGCACGCGCCAGACAAATGCCAAAACCTCGGCCACTGCCTTATACAGTTCGGCCGGAATGCGCTGTCCCAACGGAACGCTTGCGTGCAACGCCCGGGCCAACGGCGGATTCTCCACGATCATGACCCCGGCCGTCCGTGCCACGGCCCGAATGCGCTCCGCCATGCTGCCGGAACCCTTAGCCAACACCACCGGGGCGGACATCGTGGCCTGGTCGTAACGCAGCGCAACCGCGACATGCGTGGGATTGGTGAGCACCACATCCGCATGCCGCACATCGGCCAGCATTCGGCGCCGCGCCAGTTCCCGCTGGCGGCGCCGACGCCTCGCGCGCAGGTCCGGATCGCCTTCCTCTTCCTTCATCTCCTCCTGGAACTCCACACGCGTCATTCGTAGGCCCTGCTCGGTTGTCCAACGTTGAAAAGCGAAGTCCAGGGCACCGACCACAAGGAACACCGCTGCAGCTCGGTAGAGCAGAGTTGCGACCGTGTGCAGGGTATCACCACCTAACGCGGGCAGAGATCCGGGCCCATTGTCAGCCTCCAGTTTCCGGAACAGCGCGAACACCGGCCCATAGGCGGCAAGCGTGATCGCACCCAACTTCAAAACGGACTTGCCGAACTCCACGAGCGCTTGCCGCGAGAAGAGGCGCTGCAGCCCCGCTAGGGGATTGATGCGACTCAACTGCGGAGTCAGTCCCTGCGCCGTCAGAACGAATCCGGTTTGGGCCACACCCACCAGGATCGCGACGCCCGCCGCAACCGCGCCTGTTGTGATCACCGCCATACCCGCGATCCGTCCTCCCTGCCCCAACAAGGGCAGCGGACCCACCTGCACAAATGCGGTGCTCCCCTCGGTCCAAAGCATGGCTGCCCAACCCGCAAAGGAACCCACCATCCGAGGGCCGACCGTGGAAACGGTGACGGCAGCGGCAAGAAAGCTCAGTGCGGACACCAAATCGGCACTGTGCCCCACCTGTCCCTGCTGCCTTGCCCGCCGTCGGCGGCGTTGCGTCGCCGGCATCGTCCGCTCGCCCGCGAAGCGTTGAAGGTCAAAGGATACGCCCCTCATGGCGTCACCCCGATCCACAACCGACCGACCCAGACCGACACGTCCTGACTCACAGCCGACAAAATACCTAGCATGTGGGGCAGGGTCACCACCAGGACGCCCAGCCCCACAATGATTTGCGCGGGCAGAGCCAACTGCAGCGGATTCATCTGGGGGATGGCTCGCCCGAACAGCCCCAGCACGACATTCACGACTAGACCGACCGCCAAGGCAGGAAGGGCCAGCACGACCGCCAACAGCATCGCCTGATCGAGTCCTGTCATCAGCGTCTCGGCCGCTGCCGAAAACGCCGCGCTACCGCCGATCGGCAGAAAGCGGTAGGAACGACCAATATCCCACACAAAAAGGGCCAATCCTCCAGACACCAGGTAGATCACCGTAAGCAACAGTTCGAAGAGGTTCGAGAGGATGGTCGTCGTACCCGAAGATAGCGGGTTGAGCAACGCCCCAATCGCAAAGCCCAACTGAAGGTCCAAAATCCCACCAGCGATCTGCGCGGCGCTGAAGATAACGCGTGCCACCAATCCAATAACAAGCCCAATGGCCAACTGTTCCAGCAAGAGCCCGGCGAAAGGGCCGAAATTCTGCGGAATAGGACCAGCCGTGGGGGAAGCCGCCGGAAGCAGCGCAAAGGTCAGACCGAGGGCGATCACCAACCGCACCATGGTGGGGACCGTTCCAGACGAGAGAACGGGCGCCGTGGCAATCACGCCGCTGACGCGTGCCAGCACCAGCCAGAAGAGCGTAAACGACCCTGCGGCGACCACCGTCAATCGCCCTTCCCCCCTTCAGATCAGACTCGGCAGCGACGTCCAGAGTGCGCGTGCGTAATCCACGAGTATCGTGAGCATCCACGAACCCAACAGCACCACCGTCAGCACCGTCGCGAGCAGCTTGGGGAAAAAGCTCAGCGTCTGATCGTTGATCTGTGTGAGTGCCTGAAGGATGCTCACCGCAAGCCCGACGACCAGTGCTGCCCCCAGGATCGGCACGACGAGCTTCAGGGTCACCCACACGGCCTGTTGCGCGATCTGCAACACAAGCCCCTCGGTCAATGCCCTACCCCCATTCAGTGAAAGCTTAGGACCAAGGACTGAACCACCAGAGCCCAACCGTTGGCCAAGACGAACAGCAAAAGCTTGAACGGTAAGGAAACAAGCTCAGGGGGCAACATGATCATGCCCATGGCCATTAGGGAACTGGCCACGACCAGATCGATGATCACAAATGGAATGAAGAGAATGAATCCCATCTCAAACGAGACGCGTAACTCATGGATAACAAAAGCCGGTACCAGCACGGTGAGCGAGGGTGTAGAGGCATTGGCCGTCGGTGACGCGGTGGAGGCCGTTCCCACATTGGCTGATGACGGGACCGCGCTCGTCTGCGATGTGCTGGAACTCGCCGTGCCCTGTTCCTTCTGCACCTCCGTCTCCAGGTTTTGAAAAAGTGTGATGTCCGAGGCATCGGTCTGCCGCATCATGAAACGACGTAGCGGTGCCTCGGCCTGGGTAAGGGCCTGTGTCTGGGTCAACTTCCCCGCCTGGTACGGGACCCACGCGTCCTGATAGATGGCCTGGAAAGTGGAACCCATCACGAACACGGTGAGGATGATGGCCAGACCGATGATGATCTGGTTCGGCGGTAGATTATTGGTCGCAAGTGCCGTACGGGCAAAGGACAGCACAATCACAATCCGCGTGAACGAGGTCATCAGAAGCAGAATGGCGGGAGCAACGGTCAGCACCGTCAGCGCGATCAGGATTTGGAGCGCGGTGGAGACCTGCGTCGCGCTCGATCCCGGCGCGATGGTCAGATCAATGGAAGGGGTCGCCGCAACGGCCGGCCGGACCAAGAGGACCAAAGCTGCTCCAACGGCCGTCCCAATTACGACAGCGGTGGGCGTGATGCGCTTACGCATGCGGCCGCGTCTCCTTTGTCCAAAGAGTACGCAAGCGCTCGGCAACCGCGCCGGAATTCCGGGCCAGTGATGGGGCCGACCCCTCCAAGAGAGCGATCTCCTCTGGATCGGTGATCGTGGTCAGGACCTCGACACGACCTGCTGCGAGGGCCAGGACAAGCACACGGCTACCCACCTGCACCGCGACAAGGGTCTTGCCCGTTCCCAACCCAAGGCCGCAGAGGACACGCATTCCACGCTGGGTCCCACCGGTGCTGCGACTCAGCCAACGCATCGCCACAGCGGCCAACAATAGCACCAGGGCAAACACGCCGACGAAACGTACGATCTGCCAAGCGACCGCCCCGAGTCCCACCAACGCTCGCCCCCTCTGCTACGCCTCGATGCCCTGGAGTCCCTCGTTCACGATCTCGGTGATGCGCACGCCGTATGTCTCGTCGACCACAACCACCTCGGCGCGCGCCACCGGTCGGCCGTTAACCAGTACATCCACTGGTTCACCGGCTGCTCGGTTCAGTTGAATGACTTTGCCGGGAGCAAGTTGGAGGATGTCGCGCAACGGTCGTTCGGCCGATCCGAGTTCGACCGACACCACCAGTGGAACATCCAGCAATACCTGCAGCCCGGTACCGCCC
>JAJYVN010000216.1 GCA_021791995.1 Bacillota bacterium | reverse complement strand
ATCCGACGCTGCCGTCGTCGGAGCGAGAGCGGCCAACTTACCTTGGTTGGTACTTGCGGCGATACGTAGGCGGATGGTTCGCGTGGCTGGTATCGTCATGGTGGATTTACCCGGCACGTCCCTCCGCCTCCTTCGCCGCCGTTTTCACTTTCGGACGAAACTCTTGCGACCGGCTTCCCGACAGGCGTGCCACAAAACATGTCACGATGGCAAGCATATCCGCCACCAACGGTTGGCCTGCATCCATCGCCACCGAGCCAAACACCACAAACCGTAAACGCCTCCACAAGATAGGTGAAGCCGAACCGAGCCAGGCGATCGTTAAACTCGACCAAAACCACGTCGATCTCGCCTTCGGTAGCCATTCGTAACAGGCGGTGGAGTCTACGACGCTTTTCGTTCAGACCCGGCGCTCGCTCAGCCACCACGACAGTAATCTCGTATCAACGCTCTCCCGCAGCCTTCACGAGGCGGTCCTTCGGTCGCTGGAGGTTTCCATCTTCCGCTTGTTTCGCCGGGGAAAACCGATCGTAGACCGCGCAGCGCTCTGCATCATGCGTCGCCAAACACAACAAAGCATCCACGTCCCGGGACGAGAATCGCTGTTGCCTACTCTGCGAGCGTGTGATCGGAACCAGTCTACCGTCTGCCTTCCAGCGATCGATCGTCCGAACAGAAACGCCGAGTCGTTTGGCCGCCTGTCCCGTCGAGAGCATGCGTTCTATTGCCATATTGTTATTGTCTTGCCATAAGTGCGGGATGTCGGGCTTCTAGGTCACCTCCTCCGCTGCTCCTATCCCTTCTTCAACAACGCGGGAGCAGAGCGGGTCTCGGCAAGCTGCGGTCGATCCATCAAACGGTAGCCAATACCGATGACGGCGCGGATCGATCCATTCCAACCGGCATCCGCCAACCGTCGGCGTAAGCGCGAGGCGGTGGCATCCGCCACGTTGGCCCGAACGGACTCCGGATCGGCCCACACCCGCGCAAGGATCTGACTTCTGGTGAGTGTTCTGCCCTCGTTGTGGAGAAGATACTCCAACAAGGCGAACTCACGGGGTGGAACATCCACCAAGCGGTCACGCACGTGCACCGTGTGCTGGCTCGGCACCATGCGCAGATTACCACAGGAGAGTTCAGCCCCTGGCACGATGCCGCACACCCGTCGCACAAGGGCCCGTAACCGCGCGAGGAGTTCGTCAAACGCAAACGGCTTTGTGAGGTAGTCGTCCGCCCCTCCGTCCAGTCCGCGGACCCGGTCCGAGACGCTCCCCATCGCGGTCAGGATTAAAACCGGGCACGTGATGCGTTGCTCGCGTATGGCGCCCAACAGCTCTAGTCCACTCAGACCAGGGAGCATGAGGTCAAGCACGATCAGGTCGTGGCACCCTTGAACCGCTCGCTCATACCCGGCATCCCCTTCACACTCCCACAGCACGCTGTACCCATAGGCCGTTAAACCTCGGGCAATGAGTTGTCCCAGATTCACATCGTCCTCGATTAAGAGCAACTGCACCCCGACCATCCCTCCGTGGCTTGGGCGGCTTGTCTCGTTCACAGCCTACCACCGCAGCAACACCACGGGAACAATACGGAATACGCCTTAGGATGTGCCGATGATCTGGGTGATTTTCCACACGGTCCTCTCGGGCTGATTCCCTGCTCCTTCCCCGCCAAAGACATAGATCGCTCCCGCACTCGAGGCCGCGGCCCCATCGCAGAGCGCGACCGGCAACTGACCCACTGTGTGAACGGTTCCGCTCGGGCGGACGGCTTCGATCCCAGAGACGGGGGTACCACTTGTGCCGCACCCCCCCATCACGAGTGCGCTGGATCCGAGCACCGCTCCCATCGCCCAGGCCAGAGGAGACGGCAGTTGCCCGACCACCTGAGGCATCTGCCCTACGCCTTGGGGCAACGGAACCCACTGCAACACGTCCGTGGGTGATCCTGAAGCAACGAGCCCTCCGGCGACCAGTATCCCGCCGTTCTGTTCCACCGCTGCCGCATAGCGCACGGCATCCGGTAACTGAGCCGCCACGGTCGGCACACCACCCTGCAAGCTCCCGACACTGTATACCGCATCACTATACACCTGGCCGGTCCACCCACCGAGACAGTATGGGAGCGTGCCGACCGTTACCCCCTCATCGTCGGAGAGCGGCACGGGGAGGCTCCCCTCCGCCATCACCGCTTGGCCCGGCGTGAACGCAAGGATTGCCTTCGATCCCACCGTCTGCCCACCACCACAGAGCACAACCGAATCCGCGCCGGCGGCCGCTCCGGCATCGTGAAGCGCAACCGGAAGATTTCCTACTGCCTGCAACTGTTCCGAGGCGGGATTGAAGTCGTAAATCACGCGACTCCACTGCCCGTTGCCGTATCCGCCGAAGAGATAGATCTGACCGTTGAGGGGGGCCGCAGACAGCCCGGACAAACCACGAGGCAAGAGTGATCCAAGGGATTGAACCTGGACGGCGGTGACAGGGACCGGCCCCTGAGTTGCGGCCGATGGGGCATCCGTCGTTGCAGGCTGTTTCGTCGTGGAACTCGGATGATCCCGGGCCAACACGGCCGCCACCACGACCACGAGGGCCAAACTGACTACGCCCCACCCGATTGCCGTGCGTCCGCTGGGTCGCCAGACCCTGCGCCGTGCCATGCGATCAAATCCCCCCGCTCGTTGAGAGCACCGTATCCAGGATGTTGGATGTGGGCCCATGGCCCTCGGCCAGCCATGCCAACCAATTGCGAGAGACATTCAGGTCTACATCTGCAGAGCGGTGTAGGAGTTGACCACGGGAATCGCCGACTTGGCCTCCTCGTGGGTGATGATCGAGCCGCGATCCGGCGTCTCGATCCTACGATTGTTCCCGTGGTCGGCCATTACCACCGGATACGGGATCGGGTCGTGCCAAGCCGACGTCGGGTGATCCGCCCTGTATTGCACCGACTGTAGTCCATCCAGAGACCGGATGGACGGGGTGGCATTGGAGGACGGACGCGTACCCAATCGATGCCCCTCTGCGGGTTGTCCGCAGCTCGCCAAGCCGCCGCCAACAAGTACCACCGACCCAGCAGCCACGATGCGAACCACTCCGCGCGCCACCACCGTCTTCCCTTCGACTCAGCCTCTCCCGCAGACTGGCCTCCCTTCATGACAACGAGATGACGGTAACCGAAGCAGGATCGTAGGTGTTTTGGACGAATTTAAGAAGTCGCTCCAAGCAATACCACAGGGAGGCAGACAGTGATGAGGCGCGTCGTATTGGCCCTAGTCTCCGCTTTGCTCCTATCGCTTTCCATCGGGTCCCTCGCCTTTGCCAGCTCCTCGACCAGCGCGACCAGCACCTCGGCGACCGTGAACACCGCATCAAACAGTACGCTTGGCACGATCCTGGTGGGATCCAATGGCATGACGCTCTATTACTTCAAGAAGGACAGCTATGACAAGAGCGCTTGCACGGCAACCTGCGAAGCCCTTTGGCCACCGTTGACCGCCACGGGAACCCCGACTGCAGGATCCGGTGTCACCGGGAAGCTCGGCACGATTACGCTTGCCAACGGTTCCAAGCAGGTCACCTATAACGGTGCCCCCCTGTACTACTTCTCCGGTGACAAGGCCGTTGGTGACACCTCGGGCGAGGGATACCTCAGCCTCTGGTACGTCGCCACGCCTGCTCTGGCATATACCCAGACGACGACCACTCTGCCCAAGACCGGTGTCAGTCCCCTCGTTGAAGTTGTCGGAGTCCTTCTTGCGGTCGGCGGCGTTGCTCTCACCCTGCGGAAGCGGGCGCACACAGTGTAAGCACCCGGTCGGATGGGGTGGAGTGATCCTCCGCCCCATCCGTTTCGCAAACGAAAGGAGTCCGCCATGCCCACCGCATTTCCCCACCTACGCCAACCCGGCCAAATCGGATCGCTCACGCTGCCGCACCGCCTGCTGATGGGGGCCATGCACCTCGGGACGGAAGGTTCCGCTACGGACGTTGCGCAACTCTGCGCCTTCTACGCGGAGCGAGCGCGCGGTCAGGCTGCGCTTATCATCACAGGCGGGGTCGCTGTCTCGCCCGAGGGCATCGGGGAGGGTGGCAACTACTTTGTCTTCGGTCGGTCCCAGGACGAGTCTGCGTTGGAGCAGCTTGCAGGCGCGGTGCACCACGTCGGGGGGCGTATCGCGCTCCAGCTCTTTCACGCGGGTCGGTACGCATCGTCCCAAGAAACGGGTCTTCCACCGGTCGGTCCCTCGGCTCTCCCCTCCCGCTTCCATCCCGGGGAGAGCTGCCAAGCGGTGGACGAAACAGAGATCGAGCGGCTCATCCGGTGCTTTGCGGCTTCCGGCGTACGGACGCGCGAACTCGGGTTTGATGCGGTGGAGTTGATGGGATCGGAGGGGTATCTCCTCAACGAGTTCCTTGCACCGGTGACCAATCGGAGAACGGACGCCTGGGGGCAGGGGATCGAGGGACGCATGCGCTTTCCCCTGGCCGTTGTCCACGCACTGCGCCAGGCAGTCGGTTTAAGGTTTCCTCTGATCTATCGCATCTCGGGTGCCGATCTGGTGGAGGATGGGACGCCGTGGGAAGACACATTGGAATTTGCACTTCGCCTTGAAGCAGCCGGCGTGGATGCCCTCGACATCGGAATCGGATGGCATGAGTCCACCGTACCCACCGTTGGCACCCTCGTTCCCCGCGCCGCCTTTGCCGCGATCGCGGCGGGGATTCGACACACTGTGGGGATTCCCGTCATTGCCTCCAACCGCATCAATACCCCGGAGGTTGCCGAGCACGTGCTCTCCTCAGGAGCGGCGGATTTCGTCTCCCTCGCTCGGCCACTGTTGGCCGACCCTGCCTTTGCCGCAAAGGCGCTTTCCGGCAACAGCGAACGCATCAATGTTTGCGTCGCTTGCAACCAGGCCTGCCTGGATCATGTCATGGGGCGCCCGCCACGTCCCGCAGGTTGTCTGGTCAATCCCGTTGCGGGTCGCGAGGCGACGCTGACCAGCCGCGCCACGGATCGGCCACGGCGGGTGGCTGTTGTCGGTGGTGGGCCAGCGGGGCTCGAGGCCGCCCGTGTCCTGGGGCAGCGTGGCCATCGCGTAACCCTTTTTGAGCAAGAGGATACGCTGGGTGGACAGTTGCGCTATGCCGCGATGGTCCCAGGCAAAGGGGAGTTTCGCGAAACCCTCCGCTTTTACCACGCCGAACTCGCAGCCTATGCGGTCGAGGTTTGCACG
>JAJYVN010000215.1 GCA_021791995.1 Bacillota bacterium | reverse complement strand
CATACCCAGAAGTGCCTTGCGCAGTGCCTCATAGCCCCCTCGGGAGCGATAGACCGAGAGTTGCGTCAGGTCGAATTCGTCGATACCGTCGGTCAGAATGTGTCGAATCACTCCGGCTCTCCCCCCTCGCCCCGAAGCATGCCGAGGGCGCGGTTCGGCGTGAGCGGTCCGGTCATCCGCTCATTGAATAGGCACGCGGGTGCGTGGTCACAGGCGGCGATGCACTCGACCACCTCCACCGAAAACGCACCGTCCGGAGCGGTCTCCCCTGGACCGACCCCGGTCTCCTCCCGTATCCGCTCCAGAATCTCCCCCGCTCCGCGCATGGCGCAGGCCAGGGAGCGGCAGACCTGAAGCCGTCTCTGGGCCGGGGGCTGTGTTCGATACATGGTGTAGAAACTGAGGACTGAGACCACCTCGGACTCCTCGACCCCAACGAGTTGTGCGACCGCCGTCACCGTTTCAGGTTTGATCCAACCGTCGCTGTTCTGACCCAACCACAAAAGTGGCAGCATCGCCGAACGAGGTGAGGGATAAAGGTCCAGGATCGCCCTGGTCTCCGCTGGGTCGAGTGCCATCAGCGATCCACCTCCCCCATGATCATGTCCATGCTGCCGACCACGGCGACCGCGTCGGCGACGAGCTCGCCCTGCATCATGGCCCCCAAGGCCTGCGTATTGTAGTAAGAGGGGGCACGGACCCGCATGCGATAAGGGTGCGTGCCCCCATCCGATACGACCAAGAAGCCCAACTCCCCACGGGGACTCTCCAAGGCCTGATAAACCTCTCCCGCCGGAACGGCGAACCCCTGACTCACAAGCTTGAAGTGATGGATCAGCGACTCCATCGACGTACCCAGTTCCTCTCGCGGCGGCAGCGTGATCTTCCGGTCGGTGTTGCGCCAGGGTCCTTCCGGCATCCCTTCCACCGCCTGTCGAACGATCTTGGCACTCTCGCTGATCTCGTCCATTCGCACCTGATAACGCGCGTAACAGTCGGCTTCGTCACGCGTTGGCACCGCAAACTCGAACTCCTCGTACCCGCTGTATGGGGTGATCTTGCGCAGATCCCACGGCACTCCCGCCGCACGCAACGCGGGGCCCGTGACACCGTATGCCTCGCACTGTGAACGATCGAGGCGACCAATGCCCTTGGTCCGACCGAGAAAGATTGGATTGTTGTCTAGGAGGGCTCGAAAGTCGTGCTGCCAGCGGGGTAACTCATCCAGAAAGCGCAGCACCATCGCTGGCAGCTGCGGCGGGATGTCGGCCATCAGTCCACCGACGCGGATGTAGGCCAGGTTCATCCGTACCCCGGCCACCGCCTCGTACATATCCAGAATGGCCTCACGCGCCTGAAAGGCATAAAAGAAGACGCTCACCGCTCCGAGGTCCAGGGCGTACGTTCCGAGCCACACCAGGTGCGAGGCGATTCGCGACAGTTCCGCCATCAACGCTCGGATGTACTGCGTCCGCCGGGGCACCTCAATACCAAGTAGCCGTTCCACCGCCAGGCAGTAGCCCAGATTGTTCATTAATGGAGAGAGGTAATCCATCCGATCGGTATCGGTAACCGCCTGCTGCCAGGTGTGGGACTCCGCCTGCTTCTCAATGCCCGTGTGCAGGTAGCCGATCTCCGGTGAACAATGGACCACTGTCTCGCCATCCAACTCCAACACCAACCGCAACACGCCGTGCGTCGCCGGGTGCTGCGGCCCCATGTTCAGTATGGTCGTCTCCGGCAACGGCGTCACCTCAACTCCCCAGACTACAGCGCATACCGGCTCTCCGGATCCAGAACCCGTGGTCCCTCTAGTGGATAGTCCCGCCGCAGGGGGTACCCCTGCCAGTCATCCGGCAAGAGCAGGCGCCGCAGATCCGGATGCCCCTCGAACCCGACCCCAAAGAGATCAAACACCTCGCGCTCCGGCCAAGCCGCACCCGGAAAGACCGCAGCGAGCGACGGCAGCACACCCCCCTCTGCGACTGTGGTGCGAAGACGAGCTAACCCCCGCTGCACCGTGTCGCGCAGATGCACCACCACATCAAACCGATCGGACCGCTCCGGGTGGTCCACGGCCGCCAGATCAACAAAGAGTCGGAACCCCTGATCCCGCATTGCCTCGGCCACCCCGCGCCAGTGGGTCGATGCCACGACCAACGTCGGGACGTCAGCGCCGGAGGCAATCTGCCACACACCGTCCGGAACGAGGGCTGCAACGGCCTCCATCCATCGCGGCAAAACCACCGTTGGTTCCGCGACCGCCTCGTCATCGGGCACCGGCGACCACCGCCGTCCGCCGCGCGGTCGAAACAACATTCTCGCCGCGCTCGATGCGCTCTTGCAATGCAACCAAGGCCTGGAGCACCGTCTCTGGCGTCGGTGGGCAACCCGGCACATAGACATCGACCGGCAGGATCTGATCGACCCCTTGCACCACCGCATAGTTGTTGAAGACGCCGCCGGAGCACGCGCAACTCCCCATGGACATAACCCACTTCGGCTCGGCCATCTGCTCATACAGTTGCTCAATGATGGGGACCATCTTATGACAGACGCGCCCAGACACAATCATGAGATCCGCCTGACGGGGTGAGCCACGAAAAACCTCCGCTCCAAAGCGTGCCGAGTCAAAGCGCGGCGTCACCAAGGACATCATCTCAATCGCGCAACAAGCCAACCCCATCGTGAGCGGCCAGAGTGAATTGCGCTGCGCCCAACGCGTCATGTGGTCCAGCGAGGTCAGGACAAACGGTGTGCTACCCTCTCCGCTCATCGCCAATCCAGTCCTCCCTTCTTCCAAACATGGGCATAGCCGATCGCCAGCACCACGGCAAACACCGCCATATCCAAAAGCCCCCGCGTGCCCAGGGCACGCAGCCGCAGTCCCCAGGGATAGAAGGCAATCGCCTCAACATCCAGGACCACAAACAGCATCGCGACAAGATAGAACCGTACCGGAAAGCGCGGCCCGAGCCCCGGTGCCGGGCTGACCCCACACTCGTACGCCGCAGTCTTCGCCGCCGTTCGCTTCGGACGGCGCAACCGCCCAATCACGCCCGTGATGCCCAGCACCACGACCAGTACTACACCCAAATACACCGCCACCGCCTGGTAGGCGCTCACCCCACGAATCCTCCTTCCGATCCGCATGTTCGTTTCGACAGCCGCCGCATATCCCCTTTGTGCTTTTTATCACAAATGCGCGCCGGGAGGAATTGCAGGCACGCCCGTGCAACCCCCTACCGTTCCCCCCATCGCCGAGCGGTGCAATACTGGGGCCGTGCGACAGCACACCACAAAGGGGGAGCATTTTCGTGGATGAGGCCTGGCCCTGGCTCTGCGGCTTACCGCCCCTGGCCGGCATCTGCACACCCGAGGAGGCCCTGCGGCCCGGCCTTTCGGTCGATGAGTGCGTACGCCGCTTGAAGCGCTACCACTACACCCTGGTGCGCCTGCAAGAGATCTTCACCGTGCGGATCCCGTCCGAACCCATCTATGAACTCAAGATGGCCTTCAGCCTGCACGCGCACCTCTGCAGTGAGCATGCACACGCGCTGCGACAGCGCGTCGCCGAGATGCGAGAACCACCGCTCGGGCTCGAGGATGTTCCGGATCCCGACCTGGAGGCCTTCTTTCAAGAAATCCTCGGAGCACCCACGACGGCCGAACTCGTGACCGGGCTGTACGAGGTGGCGCTCCCAGAACTCCGCAGGGCCCTCCAGGCACACCTCGACCAAACCAATCCCTTGGCAGATCACCCCACCGTCCGCCTCGGCCGTTTCGCCCTCCTGGAAGTGGATCAGATGCTGCGCTTTGGTGCACAGGCGGTGGCTCACCTGGTCTCCCCCGACCTCCGCGAAGCGATGGAACCTTGGCGAACCGTGCTTTTGGACCGGCTGCGGCGGTCCGGCGGCGTGATGGGCCCCGCCGTTCCGGACCCCTCTGTGGCCACCCGCCAATACGCGGCGTCTCCCTACCGCTTTGATCCAGTCCCGCGACGAGATGAACGCTTCCCCGATCCATACAACATGGGAGTCAACGCCGAAGCGTTTTTGTATGATCCGCGCTATCCGCCCACCGCTAAGGTCCTCCAGATGTACTACAAGCGCTTGCGCGAGATCGACGTACCCGAGGTGCTCGCGTCGATCATCGCCGAATCCCCCGGCGAGCCCTGGGCGTATTACCGAGACATGACCCGCCAGCTCTGGGACGAGGCGCGCCATGCCCTGATGGGGGAGGTGGGTTTTGCGGACCTCGGGCTCGACTGGCGGCAGGTGATGATCAACTTCACCTGGTCCCTCGGACTCAACACCCAACTGAGCGCCCTCGACCGCCACGCCGTCCTGTACTTCATCGAGCAGGGCCTGATGCCCAAAACCGGCAAACGCTACGAGTGGGAGGTGGCGCGCGACGCAGGCAACGTGCTTGCGACAACCTTTCAGGATTATGACTGGGCAGACGAGGTGCTCCATGCCCACATCGGCCGGCAGTGGTATGTTCCGCGCTACCCAACGGCCAGGGAGGCTCTCCTCCACGGGGACCAAGCCTGGTCCCGGGTGCTCCTGGGCTGGGCGGAGTGGAAACGCAAGGGGTTGACCGAGCACCGCAATTGGTGGCCTGATCTCTACCGTACCGCCTGCGCCCGAATGGGACAGGAGCCCGATCCAGACGTCTTGGCCTTCCACCAATCCTATGAGGAAACCCGCGCCGACCTTCGGCCAATCGGCGGGTAGGCCTTCCATAACACCGTAGGACCAGGGCTCGGATCCTCCGGGCCCTGGTCCTACCCACGAGAAAACGCTACCGAAACACCCCTGACTCACTCAGTTAGGAATGTAACCCACAAAGGGCCTTGTGCGGGGGGCATGGCGAGTTGCTCTGACTGCATAGCAGGCGGAGCAGGAAGTTATGCCGTTGGTGGTGGACGACCAGGGCGTGCCGTGTGCGCTGTCGCCTCCGTCCGTTCCCCCTCCCGTGCGGACAATGCTTGGACTGGTCGAGCGGACTGTGGAGGGAGCGATCGCGCTCCTGCACCGGCCCGGATCCACTGCGGAGCGGCTCGGGCATCTCGTGCGCAACGAACGGACAGGCCTCACCGACGACAGCAAGACCGTTGTGTCAACTGCTGCCCGATTTGCCTGACAAACCGCGACAACCGTTGTTCGTGCCGCCCCAATCCGGCTTGCGCCGGTTGCCCATGGTTCCCTCTCCCCTTGCGGAGAAGGAGTTGACCCGTCTGCGC
>JAJYVN010000214.1 GCA_021791995.1 Bacillota bacterium | reverse complement strand
CTGCCCCCGTCCGGCGAATCCTGCCCAACTACCGGCCGTGAGGCCCGTCGCAAGTCGTCAACATTGTAGCCTGATCGGTCCGCCGGGTACCGGCAAGAGCCAGACGATCGCCAACCTGATCTGTCAGTGTCTGGCGGATGAAAAGACAGTTCTCTTCATTGCCGAGAAGACGACGGCTCTCGAGGTTGTGCAGAACCGGCTCGAGGGGGCGGGGCTCGGGCCCTTCTGCCTGGAGCTGCATTCGAACAAGACCGAAAAACGAGCGCTATTGGATCGTTTGCGGCGGACATTGATGGCGGCAGGGGTTACGACCTCCGGTGCGCCGGCGGCGTCTCTTCCCGACGCGCCGACCGTTTCGGCCAATCGGTGGGAACGGGCAGCCCGCAAGGTGCAGGATCTGCGGGACGAGATCGGTGGGTATGAGGAACGGCTCCATGCGCGCCGCGCCAATGGGCTGTCGATTTTTTCTGCTCTGGTCCAGATGCTGGAGTCTTCGAACATCCCCCATCTCCCCATGTCCTGGCCCTCGCTGGATCAGCACAGTCCGGACGATCGGACGCAGCTCTCCGAGCAGGCGGAACAACTGGAGTTCCTGGCGCGGGCCTCGGGTCTCAGACCACACGACCCGTTGGAGCCCGTTCGCCAAACCGCTTGGTCTCCCACGTGGCAGACCGCACTGCTGGAATCGGCTGGGCGCATGGCCACCCAGCGCCGGCAACTGGAGGAGGCGGTTTCCCATTTCGTGGAGGCAGCGGATCTACCGCAGCCGCCGCTGGACCCCGTCGGTCGCAGACGTCTCGAGCACTTGGCGGATTGCTGCCAGAAGCTCCAGCGGCACGGGTGGGTGTTTGCCCTGCGGGCCGACGCACCGGAGGTGTGTGCGCGCCTGGAGTCTGGACGGGCGCAGATGGAGAGACGGGCGGATCTCGTTCGCCGCTTGTCGCTGCCGTATGATCTGTCCAAGGCCCTGGTCCTGGATTTGCAGGGGCTGCAACACATGCTGCGCCAGGCCGAACGCTCCGGGTTTTTGCGCCAGACGCTCTGGTCGTGGCGCGTGCGGCGCACGCTTGCTCGAGCGGCAGGCAACGCGCACACAGGCCAACCAGACGCAGCCGACGACCTGAAGCAGCTTTTGGCGATCGAGGCCCTGGACCGGACGATGGCCGACCTTGGGGATTTGGCTCAGGCGAGTAACGGGCTTTGGCGCGGGTGGGACACGGACCTTGCTTCGGTGGTTGAGGCCTCTAACCTTACGGCGGAGGTGCGGGCCTCTGTCGCCGAGTTGGGAGGCGACAGAGCCTCCCTGCGACCGACCTCTGTTGGACCAAAGGGGTTTCCGGAACTCTGTGCACGTGCATCCGCGTTGCGCTCGGCCCTGGTGGCATGGGAAGGCACCTGCCGTCGGCTGCGCCAGTGCATGGCAGCGGACGAGGATCTTTGCCCGGAGGACACTCCGGAGGCGTGGGAGGCCCTGGGGGCTACCATGGTCGACAATGCCCAGCGCCTGCAGGCCTGGTGCGCCTGGCAGCGAGAGCGCCAAGCCGCGCTGACCAAGGGCCTCGGTCCCATCGTGCAGGCGCTGGAGGAGGGCCGACAGGGGCCGGGATCGGTCCGGCAACTCTTTGCGGTCAACTACTGCCGTTGGTGGACACCGGCTACGTTAGGCACCGACCCCATCCTCTGCGGCCTGCCGCCAGCTGTGCTCGAAGCCCACATCGCTGAATTTGCCAAAGCTGATGACGAATGGCGAGAGGGAATCGGGCCCGAGGTGGCACGGCAGTTGGCGGAGCGTCTCCGGACCCGGCTACGGGAGGCATCTCCTCGATCGGAGGAGGCGCATGCCTACCGTGTGCTCCTGCGGGAAGTGGCGAAGAAGCGTCGGCACCTGCCGGTGCGGAGACTTTTTCAAGAGATCGGACCGCTTTTGCCGGTCCTTGCGCCGTGTCTTTTGATGAGTCCGCTCTCTGTCGCGCAGTATCTGGCGCCGGATGCACCCCCCTTTGATCTGGTGGTGTTTGATGAGGCGTCCCAGATCCCGAGCTGGGACGCGGTGGGTGCCATCGCCCGTGGCCGGCAACTGGTTGTGGTGGGGGATCCCAAGCAGCTTCCTCCTACCACTTTCTTTGGTCGGACGGGGGATGATGATGACTTGGACCCGAGCCTGGAGGCTGATCTGGAGAGCGTGCTGGATGACTGTGAGGCGATTGGACTCCCAGAGCTCCAGTTGCGTTGGCACTACCGTAGCCGCAGCGAGCGCCTGATCGCCTTCTCCAATGCCCAGTACTATGACAATCAGCTCGTGACCTTCCCGTCGCCCACCACGCGGGACCAAGCAGTGCAATATCACTGGTTAGCAGGGGCGGTGTATGAGAAGGGCGGGACGCGCACCAACCCGGCGGAGGCGCGCACCGTTGCAGACTTTGTGCTCAATCGGTTGCGGCAGGCACAGGCGGCGCATCAACAACCCTCCATCGGCGTTGTGACGTTCAACGCGCAGCAGCAGAAGCGGATCGAGGATCTTCTGGAGGAAGCACGGGCCGAGGATGGTAGCCTCGAGCCCTTTTTTACCGAGGATGGTTCCGGTGGCGTGTTCGTAAAGAACTTAGAAAACGTCCAGGGCCATGAGCGAGACGTGATGTGCTTTTCAATCACCTATGGACCGGATGAGGAGGGCCGAATCTCCATGAACTTCGGCCCATTGAACAAGCAGGGGGGCGAGCGCCGACTGAATGTGGCCATCACGCGCGCACGCCGTGAACTCCATGTCTTCGCTTCCCTGCGACCGGAGGATATCGACACTAGCCGTAGCCGGGCCCGAGGGGTCTCCGACCTTCGACGGTTTCTGGAGTATGCGCAGAGGGGTGGCGATGCGCATCTGCAGCAGGGTTCAGGCACCGAGTCCGGGAGATCCTCGGCGTTTACGGCCGTGGTGGCGCGGGCACTGGAGGAGCAGGGGTGGAAGGTTCAAACCGATGTGGGGGCCTCACAGCTCCGGGTGGACATCGGGGTGGTACACCCCGACGATCCAGGCACCTTCCTTGCGGGTATCCTCTGTGATGCGCCTCCCTCGGATGCACAAGCGACCGTCCGTGATCGCCACCTATTGCGTCCGAGCATACTGGAGGGGCTCGGCTGGCGTGTGCTGCACGTGCGATCGCTTGCGTGGTGGATGGACGCCGAGGGAGCGAGGTCCATCCTTTCCGGCGTTCTGACCGACCTGCTCGCACAAGACCGCGGAGAAAACGTAGCCCTGCGCACCGCGCAAGATCCCACCCGACCCGTGGCAGTGAGTGCTGGAGTCTCCCCGTGGCCCGTGGAGATCTATCGGGTGGCAGTGGTAACGTCCCCTGCGCCCGATCCGGAACGGTTCTTTGAGCACGGGTACGACTTCACTCTCCGAGAGATCATCCGCCAGGTTGTCGCTATCGAGGGCCCGATCCAGACCGTGGTGTTGGCGCGTCGTATTGCGCGCCTGCATGGCTTTGCCCGCACCGGCGGGCGTATTGCCGAACGCGTTCGGCGCCTTGGCATTCGTGCCTGTCGCCACACCAAGGAGGCAGGAGAGGACGTGTTCTGGCCAAATGACGTGGATCCGCAGGTCTGGGATCACTTCCGCGCGCCGGGTGAAGAGCCGAGGGCCATGGAGGACATTCCGCTGGTAGAATTGCGCGCCCTGGCACGGCGGTGCTCGACCGGTACGGACCTTGAGGCCGACCTACGGCGAATGGCCGAGGTCGCTGGTCTTAAACGCATTCGCGTCGCAAGTCGCGAGCGCATGGAGCAGGCATGGCGCGATGCCGTGGCATCCGACCGTTCACCGATCGAAGGGTCGGATGCCACCGATTGATGAGGGGCCGGGCAAGCGCCCGGCCCCCGGGCCTGGGGTTACCCCAGTTTGATCGTTCCCCAACCGGCGGTCGTCAGATAGTTGTTGGAGGTCCCCTGCCATACCGTCGAAGCCACCTCCGTGCCGGTTGAGTTACTGTAGTCAACCGTCACATCAAACGCATACTGCTGGCCCGACGCCGGTGCCGAGATCCCCATGTCCGACCACGGGACGATGAGCTCCGCATAAAATCCCTTGTTCTGGACGATGGTGCTGATTCCGGTCGGAGTGGTCGTGAGGCCCCGCGTCCCCGTATGGACCACATTGCTTCCCGCCACGATGCCGTATTGCGCGTCGTCTGCGGTGTTCGCCACCTGAACACCCTTTTCATTGTTACCGGCCACAAAGAACGCAACGGTCTGCCCATTCCAGAGGTTGGCCCCGGAAGAAGGCAGCGGCCATTGTGCATCCCACACGAGTGCATAGAGATTACTTGCCGTCCACGCCACCTTGGTCCATGCGGAGACCCCGGATGGCAGCGTTCCCATCACGACGGTATTGGCGGTTGTAGGAGCGATGGAAGCCCAGCAGCTTCCGGTCGGAGTGCTCACCCCACTGGATGGTTCTTCGGAGACAGTGATGACTCCAGAACTACCTGCGGTACCGGCTACACAACCGGCCGCGGTCGCAGTGGTGCTAGAAGTACTCGAGGAAGAGGTGGAACTCTTGGCTGTGGTGGAAGTCTTCGCGGCGGTGGAGCTCTTGGTGCTCGTGGAACTCTTGGCGGCTGAACTGGCCGAGGATGTGGCGGTTTTGGCACCGCATCCTGCCAACGCAGCCAGGGTGAACACCATGGCAATGGACAGAGCGGATCTTCCTAAACGGCTCGACGTCATCATGCACCCCCCATCCGGTCTATGAAACGTAATCGAGCTTCGGTATGGGAGTCCCACAATCCTGGTAGGTGACGCCAGTGAAGTCAGGAGGAAACGCTTAGTGCCGTGTGGGGCAAGGGACCCCTCAGTGTGCTCTCTGCCATCACGCTGTCTCGGCAAAGTGTGTGGGACCGGGGGGGGAGGAGTCAGGCGGACACCGGAGCGATGCTCCTCGGTTGTAAGCTTTCAGGGGAGGATTCGGTGACGGTTGGGAGGGGTGGTGGGTGGTCGAGGGTGTGGGCCGGGGCGAACGGGAGGGGCGGGCGTGAGGGGAGTAAGGGCGCCACAGCGGGGGCTGGCGAGTCGGATCGGCAGTGGTCGCGGTGCGGTGGGAGCAAGACACACCAGACCAGGCGCCGGGAGCTGGTGTGTACCGGTGACCGATCCGCATGGCGGCTACGGATGGCGGCTACGGAGAGGCGACCCGAGGTAGGACCAAGCGGGCGACGGTGCTGTTGGGAGCGCGGCGGGAGGCGGTGGACCCACGCGACGTCCGAGCGCACGGGGGCGCGGCGGACCCGGGTTTGC